>DAOUID010000021.1:0-3163 GCA_034428315.1 Dehalococcoidia bacterium | reverse complement strand
GCGCCCGCGAGACCGCCGCCCGCGTCGCCGTCGCCGGAGTCGCCAAGCGCCTCCTCGACGAGTTCGGCGTCTCCTTCCGCAGCCACACCCTCGCCATCGGCGGGGTCCGTTCGCAGGCCGGCGAGTCCGTCGACTGGGAAGCCGTCGAAGCCGACCCCGTGCGCGCCGCCGACCCTGCCGCCTCCGAACGGATGGTCGCCGCCATCGACGCCGCCAAGGGCGACGGCGACACCCTCGGCGGGCAGGTCGAGGTGCGCGTCTCCGGCGTCCCCCTCGGCCTCGGCTCCTACGTCCAGTGGGACCGCAAGCTCGACGGCCGCATCGCCCAGGCCATTTGCAGCATCAACGCCTTCAAGGGCGTTGGCTTCGGCCTCGGCTTCGACTCTACCGAGCAACGCGGCTCCCAGACCCACGACGTCATTCTCCCTGCCGACCAGTGGGGAGACCGCCCGTGGACGCACGGCACCAACCGGCACGGAGGCATCGAGGGCGGCATCACCACAGGCGAGGACATCGTTGTCCGCGCCGCCGTCAAGCCCATCCCCACCCTCGCCCACCCCCTCCCCTCCGTGGACCTCGATACCGGCGACGAGGTGCTCGCCCACTACGAGCGCAGCGATGTCTGCGTCGTGCCCGCCGCCGGCGTCGTCGCCGAGGCGATGGTCGCCATCGTCCTCGCCGATGCCTGGCTCGAGAAGTTCGGCGGCGACAGCCTCGCCGAGATGCGCACCAGCGTCGAACACCACCTCGCGGGCCTCGGCCCTCGCGCTCGCTCCGGCTGAACCCGATGTCTGACCAGATCTTCCTCGTCGGCCTCTCCGGGAGCGGCAAATCCACGGTCGGACGCCTGCTCGCCGATCGCCTCGGGTGGTCTTTCGCCGATACCGACACCCTCATCGAGCGGACCGCCGGCCGCTCGATCCCCGACATCTTCCGGGAGGACGGGGAGGCGGCATTCCGTGAGCTGGAGGGCCGCGCCCTTGCGCGCGCGGCCCGTTCAGGCGAGGTCGTGGTAGCCACCGGTGGTGGCGCCCCCACCCACGATGCCGGGCGCCAGGTCCTCGCTGATGGCTTCACCGTCTGGCTCGCCGTCAGCCCCGCCGTGGCCGCCGAGCGGCTGGCCGCCCAGCCCGCCGACGAGCCCCGCCCCCTCCTCGCCGGCGACCCGCAGGCCCGCCTCGAGTCCCTCCTCGACGCCCGTCGCGACGACTACGCCCGCTCCGACGCCTCGATCGAGGTTGATAGCCTCACGCCGGGGCAGGCCTGCGAGCAAATCCTGCGCCTCTGGGAAGGAGGCGGCTCCGGCCCCGACAGCGGCATCCCCGGCGTGGCCGCCACCGTCTCCACCCCCGGCGGAAGCTATCCCATCGTCGTCCGCGAGGGCGCCCTCGCCGGACTCGGCGGCCTCTGCGAGCGCATCGGCCTCTCCGGCCGCGCCTTCGTCCTGACCGACACCGGTTCCGGACCCCTCTTCGCTGCCACCGCCCTCGATTCGCTGCGCGCGGCCGGCTTCAGGGCCGAAAGCATGGCTATCCCCGCCGGCGAGGAGCACAAGACCCTCGAGACGGTCCAGGCCGTCTACGACTGGCTCCTTGGCGAGCGCGTCGAGCGGGGAGACTTTCTCGTTTGCCTCGGCGGAGGCGTCGTCACCGACCTCGGCGGTTTCGCCGCCGCCACCGTCCTGCGGGGAATCCCCTTCGTCCATGTCCCCACCACCCTCCTCGGCATGGTCGACGCCGCCATCGGCGGCAAGACGGGTGTCGATCACGCCATCGGCAAGAACCTCGTCGGAGCCTTCGCCCAGCCCCGCCTCGTCCTCACCGACCCCGCCCTCCTCGCCACCCTCCCGCCCCGCCACCTCCACGGCGGCCTCGCCGAGCTCGTGAAGCACGGCTTCATCCTCGACGAGGAGCTCGTCCGACTCCTGGAGGACCGCGCCGGCGACCCCACCAACCTCGCCACCGAGGACCTCATTGCTCGCAGCACCGCCATCAAGGCTCGCGTCGTTTCCGACGACGAGCGTGAGGCAGGGGCGCGCACACTCCTCAACTACGGCCACACCATCGGCCACGGCATCGAGGCTGCCGCCGGGTTCAGCGGGTACCTGCACGGCGAGGCGGTCGCTATCGGCATGCACGCCGCCGGTCGCATCGCCTGCGAGGTCGGCCTCCTCCCCGTCGCCGCCCTCGGCCGCCAGCAGGACCTCCTTCTCGCCTGCGGGCTCCCCCAGCGAGCCGAGGGCGTCGACCGTGAGGCCGTCGTCGGCGCCATGCGCAGCGACAAGAAGGTCCGGGCCGGCGCCATCTCCTGGGTGCTCCTCGAACGCATCGGTCAGGCCGCCGTCCACCGCGACATCCCCGACGAGGCCGTCGAGGCCGCCCTCGACGCCGTCCTCGCCTGAGCATGCCGCTCTCCTTCCGGCTCGATGGCGGCGGCGAAGGCTTCCCCGCCCCCCGCGCCGGCACGCTCACGACCGATCGCGGCGAAGTCACCACCCCCACCTTCATGCCCGTGGGCACCCTCGCCAGCGTCAAGGCCCTCACCCCCGACGAGGTTGCCGCCACGGGCGCCCGCATCACCCTCGTCAACGCCTACCACCTCTACCTCCGGCCCGGCCACCGCCTCATCGAGTCGCTCGGCGGCGTCCACCGCTTCATGGGTTGGAGCGGCCCCATCCTCTCCGATAGTGGCGGCTACCAGGTGTTCAGCCTCGCCCGCCTCCTGCGCGTGGACGACGAGGGGGTCCGCTTCCGCTCGCACCTCGACGGGTCCGAGCACTACTACACCCCCGAGCTCGCCATCGAGATCCAGCAGGCCCTGGGCGTCGATATCGCCATGCCCCTCGACCACGTCCTCCCCGGCGACGCCCCCACCCCCGACCAGCGCGAGGCCGCCGAGCGCACCCTGCGGTGGTTTGACCGTTCCCGGGACCTCGACCCCGCCCCCTCCCTCTTCGGCATCGTCCAGGGAGGGGTCGACGAGGATCTGCGCCGCTGGCACGCCCGCCAGCTCGCCGCCCGCGAGGCGCCCGGCTACGCCATCGGCGGCCTCTCCGTGGGCGAGTCCAAGGCCGACCAGTACGCCATCACCGGGGTCGCCTGCGCCGAGCTGCCCCCCGACCGCCCCCGCTACCTGATGGGCGTCGGCAGCCCCGAGGACCTGG
>DAOUID010000020.1:0-7567 GCA_034428315.1 Dehalococcoidia bacterium | reverse complement strand
GGAGAGGTCGTAGGCGAGTTGGGCGCGCAGCACGAACTGCATCTGCATGGCCATGAAGAAGGCGGCGTTGCCGGCGAAGTACCAGGCGAACTCACGCTCCTGGAGCGAAGAGAGGGTTCGCTGCAGGGAGTTCCCCGGTCCATAGGTCGCGTGGCTGCGGATCACCGGTGGGCATCCCGCGGGGGGTCGCCGCCCGGCTGCCCGGAAGGGAAGGGCGAGGGCATCGAAATTGAGTGTACACGCGCGCCCGGAGCGCACCATTCAGGCGACGGCGGCGGTGAGGATTGCCTCCGCGGGGTCGCCTCCGTCGCCCGTGTCGACGAGGACGGTGCGGCCGGCGACCATCTCGGCAGCGGGGAGGGCGCGGCTCACGGCGACGCCGCCCAGCTCCATCGAGGCGGAGCCGTCGAGCCGCACGACCGCCCGCCGGGTCGCTGCGTCGAAGCGCACCAGACGGCCTCGCAGGGTCGCCATCAGTCCATCTCCCCGAGGGTGAGGACGGAGTCGTAGCGGGGAGGGCGGGCGGGGCGGCGGCTGTACTCCATGCCGAGCTCGACGATGCGGAAGGGGCGCTCCCGCAGGCCGAGGCGCTCGTCCGTGACGGCGATGGCGTCGTAGAGCTGAAGGCCGGCATGGAAGGGCGTGACGAGGAAGCCGGCCCCCTGCTCGCGACGGTCCCGCTCAAGGTAGGCGGCGGCGGCGACGACGGCCGGCTCCCCGGCGCCGGGATCGAGTGTGCGGACGAGCTGCAGGCGCTGGCCGTCGCGGTAAATGCTCGCGAAGTCGTGGGCATCGGCGTCGTGGGCCGGTCCCCGGGCGCGGACCCAGTTGGTGGGGGGAGCGGCATCGCCGAGGCCGACGGCCTCGACGGGGTGGCCGCCGGGGCCGTAGCGCTCGACGATGTCGTCGGCCGGCACGGAGACGGCGAGGCCATCCCCGTCGGAGACGACGGCGACGCGGCTGGCTCCGAGGAGACGGCGGGCGGCGGAGAGGGCGGACTCGCCGGGCGGGATGACGAAGGCGGGTGCGCTGCGGGACCAGTCCTCGCCACCCTGGCCGCCGGCGCGAACGCCCACCCGGGCGCAGAGGAGCCAGAAGAGGCGCTCCCGGGAGCGTTCGCCCGCCGCGGTCTGCCAGACCTGGGCGGCGCGCCAGGAGGCGAGCCGCTCCCAGTGGCCGGAGCACTCGAGGACGACGCGCGCCCTCCCGGCGGCCCTCTCGCGGGTGACGCTGCCGATCACGACGCGCACGGAGAGGCCGTACTCGGGAGCCTCCCCGGGCGCGGAGCGATAGCCGGGAGCGATGGCGACGGTGCTGCCCGGCGCGAGGGCGGCGAGGTCGCCGCCGGCATCGTCGAGGACGAGGCGGGCGCGAGTGGAGAAGGGAGCGAGGCGCCAGGAGGCCTCGACGAGGGCCTCGCTCAGGTCGAGGCTCGGGGCGAGACGGGCGCGCCAGACGCCGTCGGGCGTCGAGGCCCAGGCGGTGGCGGCGTCGGGCGTGGCCACGGCGAGGCCGAAGGCGGAGGTGGCCTCGTGGGGTTCGGGCTCCGACCAGCCCTCGGGGTTGCCGAGGACGAAGGCGGGAGGGTGGCTGGTGTAGACGCGGGCGGGGGTCTCGCTGCCGGCGTCGGTGGCGGAGAAGACGGCGCGCTGATCGACGAGCCCGGGGCGGAAGACGGAGGGCCCCGTGAACTCGCGCGCCGAGGAGGCGTCGGACTCGGCGATGACGTTGAGGCCGGACCAGGAGTCGGCGGGGAAGCGGGTGTCGCCGAGGAAGGCCGCCCAGACGTGCTTCGACCCGGCGGGACGAGCGCGGCCGCTCACGACCAGGCGGTAGTCGCCGCCGTCGTGGGTCGCGCCCACCCCGGTGAGGGCGGACACCTCCCCGCCGCGGTTCCAGGCGACGCCGGCGGCGTCCCAGGTTCCGGCTCGGCGGCGAAGGCGCTTCAGCACGTTCGTCCCGGAGATGTAGAAGGCACAGGCGTCGCCGTCGGAGGCGCGGATGGCGAGCGCGACCCCGCCGATGTCCACGCTCTCGCGGACGAGGGTGCGCGTCTCGCTCCAGGTCCCACCCCCGTCGGCGCTGCGGCGCAGCGCAAGGGCACGGCCGCCCGTCGCGACGGAGAGGAGGAGCACCTCGTTGCCGCGGGCTGCGAGGGCGACGCCCGTGCCGGTGGCAGCGTCGCCGAGCTCGCTCCAGGCGCCCCAGGAAGAGCCGGCGGCTGGTTTGGCGACGCGCGACACGGCGAGCGCGCCGGCGTCGTTGCGGGCGCGGACGACGGCGCCGTCGCCGGTGAGGGCGAGGGCGTGAGGGCAGTCGCGCCCATCGCCGGCGTAGAGGCGCTCCCAGGGGAGGAGGGGGACGCCCCAGCGCTCGGCGTGCACGGTGACGCGGACGGAGGGGAGGCGGTCGGGGCGGCGCTGGTGGTCGCGGAGGGTGGCGGTGAGGGGCTTCATGCGGGGGTGGAGGGTGGAGGTCCCAACCCCGATCTCTGAGGGGTGGATGTCTCCGGGGGTGGAGCGGCGCCCGGGGTGCTAGACCTCGACCACCTCGACGCGGGAGACCTCGGCGCCGGTGGCGGCGATGCGCGTCACGAGGGTGCGGCCGGACATGCCGGCGGCTTCGAGCGTGGTGAGCATGGCGGCGGCCACCTCCCGGCTCACGCCTTCGGGGGCGAAGGCGGCGACGCTGCTGCCGGCGCCGCTGAGCCAGGCGGCATGCGCGCCCGCGCCCTTCGCCGCCTCGAACACGTCGTAGAGGGGCGGGAAGAGGGAGGAGCGCTGGCGCTGGTGGAAGCGATCCTGGGTGGCTTCGTCGAGAAGGTCGGTGCGGCCCGCGGCGAGGGCGGCGACGAGGAGCCCGAGGCGGCTGCTCGTGTGGATGGCGTCCTGGCGGCTGTAGCTGTCGGGAAGGAGGCGGCGGGCTTCCCTGGTGGGCATGGCGTGGTCGGGAATGAGGAGGGCGACCTGGAGATCGCCGGGGTAGCGGCAGCGCACGCGGGCAAAACCGTCATCGGTGGCGACGCAGGCCTGAACGCCGCCGAAGAGGGCCGGGCAGGCGTTGTCGACGTGGCCTTCGAGGTCGGCGGCGAGGGCGAGGCAGTCGTCCTCTTCGAGGGGATGGCCCTCGCGCTCGTTGACGGCGAGGACGCCGGCGACGCGGGCGACGGCGCTGGCGCCGAGGCCGCGGCCCAGGGGGATGGCGACCGTGTAGCGCGCCGAGAGCCCGGCGGGGCTGGGCCGGCCGATGCGCTCGTAGGCGGCGCGAGCGGCGGAGAGGACCATCTTCTCGCCCACGTCGTTCGTGGGGATCTGCTCAGCATCGCTGAACGTAACGGTGATCGAGGCGAAGAGGTCGAGAGCGAGGCCGAGGCAGTCGAAGCCGGTGCCGATGTTGGCGCTCGTGGCGGGTACGCGAACCGTGACGGCTGTGCCTTGCATGGTCGTGCGCCTCCGCGGAGCGATCGATCGTAGCACCTGCCTGCGAGCGCGCGACCCGGGCGGACGCTACGATCCGGGGGCATGACGGAGCCCCGCCCCTCCCCCGCCCCGGAGAGCCTGGCCGGCATCGAGCGCGCCCTGCTGGGGGTGCTCTGCGTGGGGCTTCCCCCGGCGCGCGCGGCGGGAAGCGACACCTTCCGGGTCGACTACGTGACGGCGCGAGTGCTGGGACTACTGGAAGGGGAGGGGGAGCGGCATCTCGCCGGGGAGCGCGTGACGGCGGCGTTCCGGGATCAACTGCGGGAGGCGATCGCGTCCCTCACGAAGGCGGGCATCCTCGCGGACAAGCCGGCGGGGGCGCCGGCGGCGCCCGGGGGGTACGAGGAGGGGCTCGCGATCGACGTCGTCGAGCCGGACGCCCACCCGACGGTGCTGGACCGGTACCTCGCACAGGAGTGCATGGAGACGCTGTTCCAGGTGAAGGCGGTCTACCCGTACCTGATGGAGCGGTACTCGGCGAGCGGGGAAGTCTGGCGGCGGCTGCGGGCCGAGGGCTACGGGCAGTAGCAGCGGTAGACTGAAGCGATGGCTCCCGTGATCACGCTGCGCCAGGAACACCTCGACCAGATGATCGCGCACGCGCTGGAGGACGCGCCGAACGAGTGCTGCGGCCTCATCGCGCGGCGCGAGGGGAGCGTGACGGCGTTGCACCGGGCGGTGAACGCGGAGGCCAGCCCCTACCGTTTCAGCATCGACTTCCGCGAGCAGCGGCGCATCGAGGAGGCGATGGACGAGGCGGGAGACTCGCTGGCGGGGTTCTACCACTCGCACACCGGCAGTCCCGCCCGGCCCAGCCCAACGGATGTCCGCATGATGAGCACCTTCTTCGGGCCGCCCTACGTGCACATCGTGGTCAGCATCGCGAACCGCGAGCGGCCCGACGTGCGCGTCTTCCACATCGAGGACGGGGAGGCGACGGAGCAGGAGTACACGCTCGAGCCGTAGGAGGGCCGCCATCCCTGCCTCCTCGCATCCTTCCAGCCGCACCTACGCGGCGCCCACGCTGACGCTGCGCGACCGGACCTTCGAGTGGGGCGCGCGCACCTACCTGATGGCGATCGTGAACGTGACGCCCGACTCCTTCAGCGGCGACGGGGTGGGGGCGGACGCGACCGCGGCGGCGGCGCTGGCGCGGGAGTTCGCGGAGGCGGGGGCGGACATCATCGACGTGGGGGCGGAGTCGACGCGCCCGGATGCGGTTCCCGTGACGATCGACGAGGAGGCGGGGAGGGCGATCCCGGCGGCGGCGGCCATCCGGGCGGCGACGGACCTGCCGGTCTCGATTGACACGCAGCACGCGGAGGTGGCGGAGGCGGTGCTGGAGGTGGGCGCGGAGATGGTGAACGACATCAACGGGCTGCGTGGTGACGACCGCATGGCGGGGGTGGTGGCGGCGCGGGGGGCCGCGCTCGTGGCGATGCACAACCAGCGCGACCGTCCTGCGGGAGACGTGGTCGAGAACGTGCTCGGGGGCTGGGCGGAAAGCCTGCGGCTAGCGGAGGGGGCGGGGATCCCGCGGGAACGCATCATCCTCGACCCAGGCTTCGGCTTCGGCTGGACGCCGGAGGAGAACCTTCAGATCGTGCGCCGGCTGGACGAGTTGACCGTGGCGGGGTTGCCGCTGCTGCTCGGTCCTTCGCGGAAGTCGACGCTCGGGCTGGTGCTGGACGCCCCGGTCGAGGGGCGGCTGGAGGGGACGGCGGCGGCGGTGGCGATCGCCGTCGCGAAGGGCGTCGACATCGTGCGCGTGCACGACGTCGCGGCGATGCGGAAGGTGGTGGCCGTGGCGGACGCGATCAGCCGGGGAAGGTGGCGCGAATCGTGAGCGAAGCGACCCTGGCGCTGGGTTCGAACCTCGGGGATCGTGCGGCGAATCTGCAGGCGGCGCTGGACCTGCTCGCCGAGCGGGGGGCGGCGGCCGTCCGCGTCTCGTCGGTGTGGGACACGCCTCCCATGCCGGCCGACCAGCCGCGCTACCTGAACGCAGTCGTCGCGGTGGAGACGGAGCTGTCGCCCGAGGACCTGCTGGCGGTTGCGAAGGAGGTCGAGCACCTGCTGGGGCGGCGTCCCACGGGACGCTGGCGGCCGCGGCCCATCGATATCGACCTGCTCTTCTGCGGGGAACGCGAGGTCGCGAGCGAAGCGCTCACCGTGCCCCACCCGCGGATCGCGGAGCGCGCCTTCGTGCTGCTTCCCCTGGCTGAGGTGGTGGAGGGAACGCTTCCCGTGCTGGGGCGAACGGCGGCAGAGCTGCTGGATGGAACGGACACGGACGGGCACGAGCGCACGGCTGTGCGCCTTCGCAGCGGCCGCTAGCGTTCGGGGAGGGTCAGACCCAGGGGTGGTCGTCCGTGTGGACGCCGCCGGAGAGCTGCACGGCCGCGCCCCACCCGGCGAGCGCCGCCAGCCCAAGCAGCACCAGGGCAACGGGTGCGAAAAGCCAGCTTGCCTTCAGCACGGCGCGCGCTCCGGCGACGAAGAGGGCGGCGAGCACGAGCAGCCCGCCGCCGTTGGCGACCTGCGTCCAGTGGAGCGGCTCGGGGGCCGAGGGAGGCGGCTCGGGTGCGTTCATGCCTCGCGCAGCTCCGGGGGCAGGAGGTTGGGGATGCCATCCTCGATGGGGAAGGTCTCGCCGCAGGCGGCGCAGGCAAGGGCGCCGGTCAGCACTTCGCCCGCTTCCTCATCGACGACGGTGAGGGTGAGATCGGCCTTGCAGAGGGGGCATGCGAGGAGGTCCATCAGCTCGGGGCGCATAGGCTAATTGTACGGACGGGTCGGTAAGGAGCCCTGCACCTTCACTAGAGGGCGCTCCCGTACCATCAATCGGCGTGAATTGGGTCTCCCTCGTCATCGTCGTGGTCGTGGCGCTGCTTACGTGGCGGGCGTTTCGCCGGGGGTTCCTGCGGGAGCTGGTGGGGTTGGCGGCGCTGATCCTGGCGGTTCCGGTGGCGGGCGTTTTCTACGACGACATGATCCCGAAGGTCGAGCCGATTCTCGACAACAGCACGGCCGCGGCGCTCGCCTCGTTCCTGGCGATCCTGGTCGGGGTGATCGTGGCGGGGCAGCTCGTCGGGTACCTGCTGCGGCGGAGCGCGGACATCCTCAATCTCGGCGGGCCCGACCGGATCGCGGGGGCGGCGTTCGGGTTGCTGCAGGGGCTGCTGCTCTGCCAGGTGTTGCTGGTGGCGCTCGTCAACTTTCCCCAGCCCGACGTGCGCGACCACATCGACGACTCGCCGGTCGCGACGAGGCTGCTCGATGCCGCTCCGGCGGTGCTGGCAATCCTTCCCGACCAGTTCGACGAGGCGGTCGACCTCTACATGGAGAGCATCAAGCTGCCGGAGGGCGTGGACCTCGGCGACCTGGATCCGGATCCGTGACGGCCGGGGTGAGGTCGTGCCGTATCATCCCCGCAACGGCGGGTGAGACCGTCGGGAGGCACGCATGTTGATGACTTCGTCCGACTCGGTACCGGGCCGCGAGATCGGGGAAACGCTGGGCCTCGTCACGGCGAACGCGGTGCGGGCGCGACACGTCGGGCGGGACATCCTGGCCGGCCTCCGGAACATCGTCGGCGGCGAGATCGGCGCCTACCGCCAGTTGCTGGTGGAGTCCCGCGAGCAGGCGCTGGAGCGGCTTGAGGAGCAGGCGGAGGCGCTCGGGGCGGACGCGATCGTGGCGCTGCGGCTCTCGACGGCGGAGGTCATGCAGGGAGCGGCGGAGATCCTGGTGTACGGGACGGCCGTGAAGCTTCGGTAGAGTCCCCGCGCCGGGGGCTTGCCTTATACTTTACCGGTACTTTACTTTCGCAAACCGGTCGAGGAGGTCAGGTTTGGCCAAGATCATCCGAGCCAGCGAAATGGGGTTCTGCATGGGCGTTCGGCGCGCCGTGCAGATCATGGAAGGCGAGGCCACGCCCGAGAACCCGATCGCGAGCGCCGGCGAGATCGTGCACAACCCGCACGTCGTCGAGGAGCTTGAGGCGACGGGCGTGCACCAGCTCCCGGGGCCTGATGACGTGGAGGGGGACTTCGGCGCCATCACGGCGGCGCGGGTGGGGACCGGCC
>DAOUID010000019.1:0-9413 GCA_034428315.1 Dehalococcoidia bacterium | reverse complement strand
GCGACCCCGCCCCTGCCCCCACCGCGGCGCCCGCCGCCGCCCCCACCCAGGCTGCTGCCGATGTCCCCGACGACGGCGCCGCCGTCTCCGCCACTCCGAGGGTCTACTTCATCCACACCGAGTGGTGACCGACCTGCAATGCGCTCCGCCCCGTGTGGGCGGATCTGGAGGAGGAGTACGGGGACCAGGTCGAGTTCTTCTCGGTCGATCGCGAGACCGAAGAGGGCCGCGAGTTCATCAGCGACCACGGCCTGCCCATCGGCCAGCCCGGCTTCGTTGTGTACGACGCTTCCGGCGAGGTGACGTATGCGGGCCTCGGCCCCACCCGGCCCGCTGCCGTTCGCGACCTCGTCGAGTCGGTCGTTCCCCAGTAGCAGCCGTGCGTCCCCTCGCCCTGGCCGCCGCTGCAACCCTCGCGCTGGCCGCGCTCGCCTGCGGCGGCGACCCTGATCCCGCCCCGCCCGCCGACGGCCCTCCCGCAGCCCTCACCGGCCCGCAGATTTTCTTCGTCCAGATAGACACCTGACCGCCGTGAAACCGCCTCCGCCCCGTGTGGGCGGCGCTGCAGGCCGAGTACGGTGACCGCATCGAGTTCGTGAGTGTCGACGCCAACACGCGCGCCGGCGCGGACTTCTCGGATAGGTACGGCATCCGCGGTCACCCGGGATTCGTCGCCATCGACGCCGACGGCGACGTCATTCATGCCGCCCTCGGCCCCTTCGATGAGGAGGGACTGCGCGGCCTCGTGGCCTCGCTCCTGCCCGAGTAGCGGCTAGCCCGCCGCCGCCATCAGACGCTGCGCCCGGTCGATCAGCACCGGCACGAACCACTCGAAGCGCGCGCTGTCGGGGTTCGCGCCCGTCTCCTGCAGGTGCTGCATGTACAGCCCCTCCAGGATAATCGCCAGCTTGAACACCGCGAACACGTGATAGAAGGCCACGTGCCGCATCGAGCGGCCGCTCCCCTCCTCGTACAGCGCGATCAGTTCCTCGTGGTCGGGGAATCCCTCGCGAGCGCTCAGGTAAACGGGCGGATCCCAGCCCGGCGGTGGGGGCGGGTCGCCCGGATGCCCCCAGTACGAAAGCAACCACCCCACGTCCGCCAGCGGGTCGCCAACCGTCGCCATCTCCCAGTCGAAGATCGCGACCACGCGCGGCTCTTCCGCCCCGAACATCACGTTGTCCAGCCGGTAGTCCCCGTGCACCACCGTCGCCCCCGCGTCGTCCGGCATGCGCGCTTTCAGCCACTCCACGATCCCGTCGAGCCCGGGAAGGTCGCGCGTTTCCGGGCGTGTCAGCTCCCACTGGCCGATCCAGCGCCGCATCTGCCGCTCCAGGTACCCCGAGGCGCGACCCCGCAGCCCCACCGCCTCCCAGTCCACGGCGTGCAGCTCCACCAGCGTCGCCACCAGGTCCTCCGCGATGCGCCTCCGCCCCTCCGGCGTGTCGTACGCCTCCGGGATTCCGTCCCGCAGCATCGCCCCGAAGCAGCGCTCCATCAGGTAGAAGGGCGCCCCGATGATCGAGTCGTCGTCGCAGGCGATCACCGGCGCCGGCACCCGCGCCTCGCCCTGCAGCGCCGCGATGAAGCGATGCTCGCGCAGCACGTCGTGCGCCGTCGGCAGCAGCGGTCCGGGGGGAGGCCGCCGCAGCACCCACTGCTGCGACCCCCGCGTCACGTAGTAGGTCACGTTCGAGGAGCCCACCACGTGCCGCTCGCACTCGAGCGGCGCGTCGTCGCCCGGCACCCGCTCGGCGAGGTACCGCTCGAGCGCGGGAACGTCGATCAGGCCGTCCGCGTCGCCCTCCGCCATCGACTCGCCCCTAGAGGGCGGCGAAGTCCCAGCCCGCGCCCTCGCGGAAGCTGCGCAGGATGCGCCGCGAGACCACCATCCGGTGCGTCTCGTCGGGGCCGTCGTAGATGCGCGCGCTCCGGGCCGCCCGGTACATCGACTCCAGCGGCGTGTCGCCGCTCACCCCGCGCGCTCCGTGTGTCTGGATCGCCCGGTCGATCACGTCGTGCAGCACCTTCGCCCCGAAGAACTTGATCGCCGAGATCTCGACCCGCGCCTCGTCGCCCGTGTCGATCTTCTCCGCCGCCCGCAGGGTCAGCAGCCGCGCCGCCTGGATCTCGACGTACGAGTCCGCGATCCAGTTCTGGATCGTCTGCTTGTCCGCCAGCGGCCCCCCGAACACCTGCCGCGTGAGCGAGTAGTCGCACATGATCTCGAACGCCCGCTGGCTCTGGCCCAGCCAGCGCATGCAGTGGTGGATGCGTCCCGGCCCCAGCCGCTTCTGCGCGATGCGGAAGCCGCCGCCCGCCTCGCCCAGCACGTTCGTCAGCGGCACGCGCACGTCGTTGTAGCGGATCTCGCAGTGGTGGCCTTCCGTGTCCCCCATCACGCTGACGGGCCGGATGATGTCGAAGCCCGGCGTGTCCGTCGGCACGATGATCTGGCTCATGCGGCTGTGCGGCGGCTGATCCGGCTCCGTCACGCACATCACGATCGCGAACGAGGCGTTCAGCGCCCCGCTCGTGAACCACTTGTGCCCGTTGATCACCCACTCGTCGCCGTCCCGCACCGCCGTCGTCTGCAGGTTCGTTGGGTCAGCCCCGGAGACCTCCGGCTCCGTCATCGAGAAGCACGAGGTGATGTCGCCCTCGACCAGCGGCTTCATCCAGCGCTCCTGCTGCTCCGGCGTGCCGAACTGCCACAGGATCTCGGCGTTGCCCGAGTCCGGCGCCTGCGCCCCGAACGACTTCGGCGCGAACGGACTCCGCCCCAGGATCTCGTTCATGTACACGTACGGCATGAAGCCGATGCCCATGCCCCCCGCTTCCGCGGGCAGGTGCGGGGCCCACATCCCCATCCCCTTCGTCCGCCCCTGCAGGTCGCGCATCAGCGCGTCGGCAGCGTCGTCGTGCGCCGAGAACGCCTCCTCGTTCGGGTAGATGTGCTCATCCATGAACGCCTTGGTCCTGTCGCGAAGCTCATCGATCTCCGCCTGGCCCAGCGCTTCTCGCGTCTCAGTTACCACGGCTCCACCTCCGTCGTTGGCGTTGGGGAATGTACCAGTGTCTGGTGGCTAGTGGCTTGTGGCTGGTGGCTTGTGACGCGACTCGTTGCCATCCCGGCGGGCCTGCAGGGAGCGCTTCAGCCCCGTGAGCATGCGTCCGACGCTATCCGCCTGCTCCAGCGCGACCTTCGAGCGGTCGGGAGGCGCCAGCCCGAGCCGTTCGGCCAGGAGGAGGAAGGTCTCGGTCTCCGCAAGGGAGCCGCTCGCAATCCCCAGGAACTGCAGGAACTCTCCCGTTTTGTTCCGCTGCGCTCCCTCCGCGATATTCGCCGGTACCGAAGTGACCGCCCGCCTCAACTGGCTCGTTATCCCGAACCGCTCTTGTGCGGGAAACCTCGCGGACAGCCGCCAGACGGTCTCTGCCAACTCCATCGACTGACGCCACACCTCAAGGTCCTGGTAGCTCCGAACGCTCATGGCCCGCAGCATACGCTGGCACCCTGCAACAGTTCACCTGTCACTTCCACTAGCCACTAGCCACAAGTCACCAGCCACTAGAAAAGGCCGTGCCTCTCCCGATGCTCCGCCGCGCGGGCGGCCCCTGCCGCCGCATCCGCATCCAGCGATGCCAGCACGCCCTCGCCGCCCTCCGACGCGACTCGTTCCCGCATCTCCAGCAGCCGCTCCGGAAGGTCCCGGAACGTCAGCCCCCGACCGTCGAGCAGGCCGCCGTCCATCACGTTGTAGCTGCCCGTCATGTACTCGGCCTCGTCGCTGGCGAGCCAGCACACGAGGTTCCCGATGTCCGCCGGCTGCCCCACTCGCCCGAAGGGCAGCTCCCGTGCGAGCACGTCGCGAGCGTCCTGCCGCGCCGCCACCGCGCCCCACATCCGCGTGTCCGTCATCCCCGGAGCCACGCTGTTCACCGTGATCCCGAACGGCGCCAGGTCCAGCGCCCAGCAGCGCGTCATCATGCGGACCGCCGCCTTGCTCCCGCAGTACGCCGACGACCCCATCTCCGCCCGCTCCCCGCTCACCGACGAGATCACGACCACCCGTCCCGCGCGGCCCTCCCGCACCATCTCGCGGGCGCACGCCTTCACCGTCAGGAATACGCCCTTCGTGTTCACGTCGAACACGGTGTCCACGTCGTCCTCCGTCAGCGTGAGCACGTTCGACCCGCGCGAGATGCCCGCGTTCGCCACCGCGATGTCGAGCCGCCCGAGCTGCGCCACCGTCGCCGCTACCGCCTCCTCCAGCCCCCCGAGGTCGCGCACGTCGACCGCCGCCGCCAGCGCATCCCGCCCCAGGGCGCGCACCTGCTCCGCTGTCGCCTCCGCCCGCCCGCCGTCGAGGTCCGTGCAGGCGAGGTCCGCCCCCGCCCGGGCCAGCGCCAACGCCGTCCCCTCTCCGATCCCGCTCCCCGAGCCCGTTACGAACGCCACCTTCCCTGTCAGGTCCAGCATCTCGTCCTCCCGCCGCGCGACTGCCGGCGAGCCGCATTATCCCGCGCGCCGGGGCCCTCCGGGGGGTGCGATCTCCCCTTCGCGCCGAACCTGCGATAGTGGAACGCGGAGCGTGCGGCCACCGCCGCCAGCGAGGCTGTCCCCGTGTCGATCCTGCCCCGGCGCATCTCTCCAAGGTTCGCCCTCCTTGCTCTCGTGGCGCTGGCCGTCGTGGTCGCGGTCGTCCTCTCCTTCGTGCTCCGCGAGGGCGACATCCCCACCCCCACCGACGGTGTCGGCGATATCCCCGCCGCCCACCTCGTCCCCGAGGACGTCGCCCTCTACGTCGGAGTCAGCCTCGACCCCGACGGCGCCCCGTGGCAGGAGGCCTTCGCCCTCGTCGAGCGGCTTGGCGTGGAGGACCCACTTGGCGGGCTCCGCGAAGGCGTCGAGGCCGACGGCGAAGTCGACTGGGAGGCGGAGATCCAACCCTTCCTCGGTGGCGCCGCTGTCCTCTTCGTCTCGCGCCTCGACTCGGGCGACGGCGAGCCTCTCCCCGGGGCCGTCATCTTCGAAGCGAGCGACGCCGAGGCCGCCGAGGCCGTCATCCTCGATCGCCGCACCGACGCCTACAGCGAAGGCGCCTACGAGGGCGTTTCCTACAGAGTCATGGAGCGCGGCGGCGTCCTCGCCGTCATCGGCGGCTACTTCGTCTACGCCTCGGACGAGGCGACCCTGCGCGAGATCGTCGACGCCCGACAGGGCACGTCGCTTCCCCTCGCCGATTCCGACGACTTCCGCCGCCTTCGCAACGCCCTTGAAGGCGACGCCCTCGCCTTCGTCTACCTCAACCCTGGCGCCCTCATGCCGAAGGCTCGGGGAGAGGCCGCGGAGGAGGCCGAAGAGGCCGCGCCCGACCTCCTCTCCATTGTCGGCCTCGACGCTCTGTTCGAGAGACCCCTCGGCGTGGTCGTGCGAGCGGACGGCGGCGGATTCAGCCTCGAGGCCGCCATGCTCGGCGACCCCGGCCCCATCGTGCCCCTCCTCCGCCCCCGCGACTCCCGCTTCGCCGCGATGGTTCCCGCTGAGGCCGCCGTCTTCGTCTCCGCCTACGACATCGCCGGCGTCGTCGATGACGCTTTCGGCAGCACCGGCCTTGCTGCGCGCCTCCGCGACGCCGTCCTCGACGAGGCCGAGGAGGCCGGTGGCCTCGCTGCCATCGAGGACCTCCTCGCCCTTCTCGACGGCGAACTCGCCTACGCCCTCTGGCCGTCCGCCGATGGCGGGGACGCCGAGATCGTCATCCTGGCGGAAGTCGACGATGACCGTGAGGAACGCGCCCGCAATCTCCTGGGAGAACTGTTCGCCGAACCGCTTGAGGCCGGCGACCTCGCCCTCTCGGTCGGCGATGGCATCGCTGCCATCGGGAGCAGCGCCGCCGCCATCGAGGCCGTCAGGAGCGGCTCAAGCCCCTCCCTCGCCTCCTCTGAGCGTTTCTCCACCGCAGTCGCCCGCCTCGAAGCGCCGCTTGCCACCTTCGCCTATATCGACATCGTGCGCCTGATTGCCCCCGGCGAGGACGGCTTCGATGGCCTCGACCTCGACGGCGATGCCCTCGGCCTCATCGTGAATCTCGTCCTTGAGGACGACCGGCTCCAGGTCGAGGCCGCCCTCACCGCCGGGGGCGACTGACCCCGCGCGAACGCTCATCCCCGTGCGCTATCATTCCCGCCCCGCCAGACGGCGGCTGAGGAGTGCGCCATGCCCGTCGGACCGAACGATCTCGAGACCGCCCGCAAGCTGTTCGAAGAAGGCGGCTGGGGCAGCGGCGACCCCTACGGCCCCGACCAGTGGTTCGCCGACGACGCCGTCATGCGCGACATCGTCGGCCACGCCGACGCCCTCCACGGCAAGGAGGAGATTCGCCAGTTCTGGGCCAGCCAGAAGGTCGGCATCACCCTCCGCGTGCCCGTCGAGGATCTGTACGTCGCCGAGGGCCACCGCGGCGTCGCCGTCCTCTGGATGGCCTACGTCCAGATTATGGACGAGGAGAACGAGAACTACGCCAAGTGGATCACCTTCGAGGGCATGTCCCGCCTCGAGTTCAACGATGACGGCGAGGTCACCCTCGAAGTCGACTACCACCACGGCCCCCAGGGCGTGACCGATAGCTGGGTCGCCCACTGGAACGCCCGCCGCGCCCGCCCCTGGAAGGAGCTCGGCGAGATCACCGGCGCCTAGGCGCCCCCACCCACGCGAGGAGAGCGCCATGCCCGTCGGACCCAACGACCTCGAAACCGCCCGCAAGCTGTTCGAAGAAGGCGGCTGGAGCAGCGGCGACCCCTACGGCCCCGACCAGTGGTTCGCCGAAGACGCCGTCATGCGCGACATCGTCGGCCACGCCGAGCCCCTCCGCGGCCGCGAGGAGATCCGCCAGTTCTGGGCCAGCCGCAGGGTCGGCATCACCCTCCGCGTTCCCGTCGAGGAGCTCTACGTCGCCGAGGGCCATCGCGGCGTCGCCGTCCTCTGGATGGCCTACGGCCAGATCATGGACGAAGAGAGCGAGGACTACGGCCGGTGGGCCAGCTTCGAGGGCATGTCCCGCCTGGAGTTCAACGACGACGGCGAGGTCACCCTTGAGGTCGACTACCACCACGGCGGTCAGGGCATCGTCGATAGCTGGGTCGCGCACTGGAACGCGCGCCGCGCCCGCCCCTGGAAGGAACTCGGCGAGATAACCGGCGCCTAGCCGCTACTCGCTCAGGAAGATCGGGCCGGGAGGCGCACTCGCCGCCGCTGCCCGCGTCGCCTCCAGCATCTCCCGGATGCGCTCCGCCTCGCGCCCGCGCTCGTCCGCGCTCAGCGAGTAGGCATGCCGCGCGATGCCTCCCATCCCGTGCGAGCCCCACTCCACCACCAGGTCCTCCACCGCATCGAGTACCGGTCCCGGCACCGCTTTCCGCGGCAGCCGCAGCTCCGCGATCCGCGTCCAGGCCGCCGCCAGCCCCTGCGGCGTCGGCTCCCCCCTTCCCAGGTCCTCCACCGCCGCCTGCAGCCGCGCGATCGTCGGCTCCAGCTGGTGTGCCGTGTACGTCACGTCGTCGTGGTCGTCGCGCAGGATGTCCGGCAGGTCCAGGTTGATCGGCATGGCTGCAGTCTAGCGCCCCGCGCCGCCCCCGGGGGGCCGTCTGCATCCGAAAGTGGTCACATACTGCTACTATAGTGGTCACATTCGCACGGGAAGGCATGACCATGGTCACGGAGAGCCACGACGGAGCCCGCACCATGAAGGCGTCCGAGTTCAAGGCCAGGTGCCTCGCGCTTATGGACGAGATCGCCGAAAGCGGCGAGGAGATCGTCATCACCAAGCACGGCAAGCCCGTGGCGAAGCTGGCCCCCTGCGAGGACAGGTCCTCCAGCAGGTTCGGCCGTGGCGGCGACATCGTCATCCTCGGCGACATCATCGAGCCGATTGATGTGGAGTGGGAGGCCGAAACCGACCCCGACCGCGTGCTCAATCCGTGATCCTGCTCGACACGCACGTCCTTGTCTGGTTCTGGCATGGACAGTCAGATCTGGGAGGGCGCGCGCGAGAGACCGTCGAGCGCGAGTGGCAGGCCGGAAACGCCTCCGTTTCCACCATCACCTTCTGGGAGGCCGGCATGTTGCAGGAGAAGGGGCGAACCCAGCTGCCGGCGGAACTCTCCGCCTGGCGCGCCTCCCTGCTCCGCGAGGGCCTCGTCGAGATCCCCATTGACGGCGCCATCGCCGCCCGCGCCGGCGCCCTGCGCGATATCCACGGCGATCCCGCTGACCGTCTTATCCTTGCCACCGCTCTTGAGGGCCACCAGTTGATCACTGCCGATGACCGCCTCCTCGATTGGCCCGGCGACATCGCTCGCCTCGACGCCCGCGAGTAACCGCCCCGCTCCCGCAGAGGACCGCTAGAATTCGGCCCCTACCGCAGGCCCCCGACGAACGGGCTGCCTCCAGGAGGGACACTCCCGCCGTGAGTGTGACACAGGACATCTTCGAAGTCATGGATACCTGCCGCGCCATGCGCCGGCTCAAGCCCGACCCCGTCGACCGCGACCTTCTCCGCAAGCTCGTCCACGCCGCCACCCGCGCCCCCAGTGCCGGCAACACCCAGCTCTGGGGTTTCCTCATCGTCGATGAGCCCGAGGGCAAGCAGTTCCTCGGCGAGCTCATGCGCGAGCAGTTCGGGGCGCGCTTCCAGGTCCCCGAGGGCGACGAGCCCCCCGCCCGCATGATGCGCGCCGTCGCCGAGCTCGTGAACAACTTCGACCAGGTGCCCGCCGTCATCTTCCCCTGCGTCGAGAACGGCTATCCGCCCGGCGGAGAGCCCAACCCCATGTTCATGTGGTCGACCGTCTACCCCGCCACTCAGAACCTCCTCCTCGCCGCCCGCGCCCTCGGCCTCGGCGCCGCCATGACCACCTTCCAGATGGCGAACGAGCAGGCCATCAAGGAGCGCTTCGGCGTCCCCGAGAACGTCTCCATCGGCGCCACCATCCCCGTCGGCTACCCGAAGGGGCGCTTCGGCCCGGTCACGCGCAAGCCCGTCGAGGAAGTCATCCACTGGAACGGCTGGAGCAGTTAGCGCTCCTCAGCCCGCGTCGGGGGGCGGCAGCTCGACCGGAACGCCGACCCACGCCCCGATGTTCTCGCCCGTGCGCCCCTCCGACCCCTCCCGCAGCAGGTCGAGCGTGAGGCGGGCGATCTCCTCCGGCCGGATCCACGTCTCCACCCGGTAGGGGAAGGGACGCCCGTGCCAGTAGGCGCGCAGCATGGGCGTGTCAGTCTCGCCCATGCAGATCGCGTTTACCCGCACGCCGTGCTCCCGCAGCGCCCCCGCCCATGCCTGCGTCAGCCCCGTGAGCGCGAACTTCGAGGCGCTGTACAGGTCCGTGAACGGCGGCCGCTCCCCCAC
>DAOUID010000018.1:0-3167 GCA_034428315.1 Dehalococcoidia bacterium | reverse complement strand
CATGCACGACGTGCTCGCGCTGATCCTGGCGGGCGGGCAGGGCGACCGGCTCTCGGTGCTCTCGGAGCAGCGGGCGAAACCGGCCGTGGTGTTCGGCGGGCAGTACCGGATCGTCGACTTCGCCCTGAGCAACTGCGCGGCGAGCGACATCGACCAGGTGGCGGTCCTGACCCAGTACCGGCCGCGTTCGCTGGTGAACCACATCGGCTCGGGGCGGGCGTGGGGCTACGACACGCCGGACCGGCACCTCGAGATCCTGCAGCCCTACCTGGGGCGGGCGGACATGGACTGGTACCAGGGGACGGCGGACGCGGTGTACCAGAACCTCTACCTGATCGCGCAGTCGCAGGCGGAGGAGGTGCTGATCCTCTCGGCCGACCACGTGTACCTGATGTCGTACCGGAACCTGGTGGCGTATCACCGGCGGCAGCAGGCGGACGTGACGATCGGGGTGTACTCCGTGCCGCTGGAGGAGGCGCACCGCTTCGGCGTGATGGAGCTGGACGCGAGCGGACGGATGGTGGATTTCCAGGAAAAGCCGGCGCAGCCGAAGTCGACGTGGGCGTCGATGGGGATCTACTGCTTCAAGCGGGACGTCCTGATCGAGGCGCTGCAGGAAGACGCGGGGCTCCCGGCGAGCGCCCACGACTTCGGCAAGGACATCGTGCCTCGCATCTTCGGGAGCAAGCGGGTGTTCGGGTACCAGTACCTCGATTACTGGCGGGACGTGGGCACGATCGAGGCGTACTGGCAGGCGAACATGGACCTGATCGAGCGGTATCCGCCGCTGCACCTGGCGAACGCGGATGCGCCGCTGCGAACGTCCAGGATTTCCCAGACCCCGGCGAGATTCGGCACGAATGCATCCCCGAACGACGCGCTCATCTCGCCGGGGGCACAGATCGAGGGGACGGTGGAACGCTCGGTGATCTCGCCGGGGGTGCTGATCGAGGCAGGGGCGACCGTGCGGGACTCCATCGTGTGTCACGACGCGGTTGTGCGGGCGGGGGCAGTAGTGGACCGCGCGATCCTGGACAAGGACGTCGAGGTCGGGCAGGGGGCGACCGTGGGGGCAGGGGACGAGTCGGTCGTGAACCGGGAACGGCCGGACATCGTGTACTGCGGCATCTCGATCGTGGGGAAGCGGGCGGTGGTGCCGGCGGGGGTGACGATCGGGCGGAACGTCGTGATCGGTCCGGGGGTGCAGGAGGAGCTGGAGGGGCTGGACGCGGTCGAGTCGGGTGAGACGGTGCTGCCGGAGCAGATGCCGCTCCACCTGTTCGTCTGACATGCGACTGTTCAGCGTGGAGGAGGCGCGGGCGCTGCTACCGCAGGTGCGTCCGGTGCTGGAACGCCTGCGGGACGCATTCGTGGCGCTGCGGGGGAACCGGGCGATGGAGGCGGCGCAGCGGCGGGCCTCGATGGCGGACGGCCACCCCGTGGCGCTGCCCAGCGGCACCGCCGAGGAGGAGCGGGAGCGTCACGAGGAGACGCTGCGGGAGTGCATGGAACTGCTCGACGGCTGGGGCATTCAGCTCAAGGACCCGGAGCGCGGGCTGATCGACTTTCCCCACGAACGGGACGGGGTGGTGGTGCTGCTCTGCTACGAGCTGGAGGAGACAGAGCTGGCCTACTGGCACCCGCTGGAGACGGGGTACGCAGGTCGGCAGCCGATCTGACTGCGACGCTTACGTGCCGCATTCGGGGATTCCGTACAATCGCAGGAGCGATAGACGAGGGGGTCAAGCCATGACGAGCGCGTTCGGTGTCAGGGACATATTCGTTGAAGCGAATGGGCTGCGGCAGCACCTTATCGCGCGGGGTTCGGCGGCGGCGCCCAGCGTCGTGCTCCTGCACAACCTGGTGGGGCAGGCGCGGATGTTCGACCGGGCGGCAACGGAACTCTCCGATCGCTTCCAGGTCTTCGCCCTGGACTTCCGCGGCCGGGGGGAGTCGGCCTGGGGACCGCACGACGAGTACACGCAGAGCGTGTACGTCTCGGACGTGGAGGCGGTGCGGGAGGCGCTGGGCATCCAGCGGGTCGCGCTGGTGGGGACGGCGATGGGCGGCGGCGTGGCGATGGCCTACGCGGCGAAGTACCCGGAGCGGGTGACTGCGCTCGTGATGAACGACATCGGACCCGACGTGGACGGAGGGGGCGTGAACCGCATCAGCGACCGGACGGACTCGACGCCGACGGCCTTCCCCGACCTGAAGGCGGTGGTCGCGTACTACAAGGACCACTTTCCAGCGGCGGCGAGGCTCTCGAACCAGCGCGTCGAGGATTACGCGCGCTGGAACGTGCGGCTGAGCGACAACGGGCTGTACGTGTGGAAGATGGACCCGGCGGCGCGGCACGTGGGGATGGGGGTTCCGGAGCAGGACGAGCTCTGGCGGATGTACCGCTCGATCAAGTGCCCGATCCTGGTGCTGCGAGGCGAGCACAGCGACATCCTGAGCCGGGAGACGGCGGCGAAGATGGGCCGGGAGCATCCGGACGCGCGCGTCGTTGAGGTAAGCGGGGCGGCGCATCCGCCGCTGCTCACGGAAGAGGACGCGATGTCGGCGCTGAACCAGTTCCTGCCGACGGAGTAGCTCTGCATATTGACCGGTCGGGCGAGCGGACCTAGGCTCGAACGACAACTGAATCGAAGAAGCGTCGATCGGGAGGAGTACCCGCTCAGGCGGCCTTGCAGCGAACCGGGGACGGTGGGAGCCCGGCAGGTGCGCAAGCGGAGAATGGACCCGGGAGCTCCCTCGCTGAAGCCGGCGACGGTGGGTAGGCGGGGGCGGGATGGGCCCCGTTAGCGGCCTCGGGCGCTCCGTCCGGAAACGGAGGCGCGCCCGCTGAGCGCTCCGGCCCCTGAATTGAGGTGGCCGGGGAACGAAGGTGGCACCGCGGGAACCCCCGTCCTTTAGGACCGGGGTTTTTTCTTTCCCTGGGCCGCCCATTCACGGTACCGAGCGGTACGACAGCGCCGCGAGGGGCGGAGGTGGCGGCTCCAGGAAGACGGCAAGAACGAAGAATGGACCAGGGAGGTCGGCAATGACGATGACGGAAGCAGGCTCGCGGCTGGAGACGCGCATGCGAGAGGCGATCGCGGAGCGGTCGCTGCTGGAACACCCCTTCTACCGGGCATGGAGCGAGGGGACGCTGGAGCTGGAGC
>DAOUID010000017.1:0-2500 GCA_034428315.1 Dehalococcoidia bacterium | reverse complement strand
CGAGGTTGCCGCCGGCGTCGACCGTGGCGCGCCAGCCCTGCGGAATGAAGGTCGTTGCGTCCGGCTGCGTGACGACGGCCGGTCCGTCGAGCGTCGCTCCAACAGCAAGGTCCGCGCGAGAGACCTGGACGGCGGGCACGCCTCCCGCCAGCGTGATCGGCTTGGGTTCGCCGGTTGTCTCGGTTGTGTCGATGGACGTGTCGGGAAGGCCTCGAGGGGCGCCCTGTGCGCGGCAGCGGAGCGCCACGAGCTCGGTGGGCCGATCAAGGGTGGCGAACCCGTATTCCCGCTCGTGGGCCGCGTGAAGCGCTTCCACGATCGTTCCTCGCTCGGGCTTCTCGATGGCGACGCGGAGCTCGTGAGCCTGGCCGCGGTAGCGGACGTCGGCGGCCCAGGCCAGCTCGGCGAGCGATCCGCCCGCGGCTTGGAGTCCGGCGACCGCCTGCTCTTCCAGCGTGGTTGCGGTCGTACGGACCGGCTCGGCGGCGTCTTCATCGAGGGAAAGCAGCAGCCCCCGGCCGCGCTCCACCACCTCCGGCGCGGTGGCGATGCCGATGGCCGAGAGCACTCCCGCGTGGCGGGGCACGAGCACCTTCCCGATGCCAAGCTCGGCCGCGAGTTCGCAGGCATGGAGCGGGCCGGCCCCGCCGAAGGCGACGAGGGTGAAGCCGGCGGGGTCGTAGCCGCGTTCGAGACTGACGCGGCGGAGGGCGCGGGCCATGGTCGCGTTCGCCACCTCCACCACCGCCGATGCGGCCGCTTCCGACTCGCCGAGGGTAGCGAGGGCGTCGCGCGCCCGTCCGAGGTCGGGGATCACGCTGCCGCCGAGGGGCGCCTCCGGGCGGAGGCGCCCGAGCACGAGGTTGGCGTCGGATACCGTCGGGAGCGTCCCCCGGCCGTAGCAGGCGGGGCCGGGGTCGGCGCCCGCGCTCTGGGGGCCGACGGCAAGTGCGCCCCCGCTGTCGAGCCGGGCGATCGAGCCCCCACCCGCCCCCACGGTCACGATGTCGACCATGGGCGTGTGCACGGCGAGGCCGTCGACCTCGGTGGCGGAACGGTAGCGGGGCTCGCCCGGGCAGAGCGAGGCATCGGTGCTCGTGCCGCCCATGTCGAACGTGATGACCTGCTCGTGACCGGCGGACCGGGCCACGGCGAGCGCCCCGAGGACGCCGCCCGCGGGGCCGCTCGTCACCATCGAGACGGGCCGCTCGCCGGTCGTGGCCGCGTCGGTGAGGCCGCCCGCCGAGTGCATCACGCGGAGTGCCCGCGCCCGCTCGTCGATGCCGCCGAGATAGCTGCGGACCGTCGGCTGGAGGAAGGCGTTGACGGCCGTCGTGCTGGCGCGTTCGTACTCGCGGTGTTCGGGCAGGACCTCGTGGGAGGCGCTCACGGGGAACCCCGCCTTACGGAGCGCCCCTGCCAGGCGGGCCTCGTGCTCGGGACGCAGATAGGAGAAGAGCAGGCAGATGGCGACTGCCTCCGCGTCGAGGCGCTGCGCTTCCTCCACGACGCGAGCGACCTCGGCGTCGTCGAGGGGCACGACGACCTCTCCGCCGGCCCCGACCCGCTCTCGCACGGCGATAACGTCGCCTCGGGAGACGACGTGGGGCGTGCGCCGGGGTTCGAGGTCGTACAGGACGGGTCGCTCCTGCCGCCGGATCGTGAGCAGGTCGCGGAAGCCCTCGGTCGTGACGAGGATGGTCCGGGGGCCCCGGCGTTCGAGCAGGGCGTTGGTGGCGACGGTGCTGCCGTGCGCGAGGGCTCCTTCCGCGAGGCCCTCCGCTCCCTCCAGCACTGCCTGCTCGGGCGCGGATGGCGTGGAGAGGCGCTTCCACGTGCGGATGCCGGCCCCGTCGATCGCGACGAAGTCGGTGAACGTGCCGCCCACGTCCACCCCGAGGACGCCGTGTTGCGCCCCGGTCACGCTAGACGTGCTCCTTGACCTTCTCCGCGAGCGAGCGGGTGTACCCGGCAGTACTCGCGATCTCGTCGACGCCTGCCTCACGCACGGCCTTCAGCGAGCCGAACTTCCGCAGGAGCGCACGCTTCCGCTTCGGTCCGACGCCGGGGATGGAGTCGAGGACGCTGGCGGTGGCGGCCTTGCGGCGCACCTGGCGGTGGTAGGTGATGGCGAAGCGATGGGCCTCATCGCGCACGCGCTGCACGAGGTAGAGCGCCTCGGAGCCGCGGGGCAACACGATGGGCGCCTCCTCGTCCGGGGCAAACAACTCCTCGTGGCGCTTCGCCAGCCCCACCGTGGGGATGTCGTACACGCCTAGCTCCCGCATGACTTCGACGGCCGCGCCGAGCTGCCCCTTGCCCCCATCGACGACGACGAGGTCGGGCAGGTCCCAGCTGTCCTCGCCGGCCCCGGGAGCTTCGCCCCCTTCGAGGGTTTGCTGCTCGATCTGTTTCGCCGCGCGCTTGAAGCGGCGCCGGAGCACCTCCTGCATGGTGGCGAAGTCGTCCGCGCCCTCGACCGTCTTGATGCGGAACTTGC
>DAOUID010000016.1:0-10714 GCA_034428315.1 Dehalococcoidia bacterium | reverse complement strand
GGCGGCGAGGCGACGGCGAACTTCGCCGACGTCTCCTCCATGGAGGGTGGCGAGAGCGTCATCCAGACGGCGCTCGACGCCTACGGGAAGCTCGACGGCCTGATCAACTTCGCGGCGATCCTGCGCGACCGGATGGTCTTCAACATGACCGAGGACGAGTGGGACGACGTCATCCGCATCGACCTGAAGGGCCACTTCACGACGACGAAACCGGCGGCGGTGCTGTTCCGGCAGCAGCGGTACGGGCGGATCATCAACTACTCGTCGGTGTCGGGCCTGCAGGGGAACTCGGGCCAGGCGAACTACGGCGCCGCGAAGGCGGGCGTGGCCGGGCTGACGCGGGTGTCGGCGCGCGACCTCGGGCGCTACGGCGTGACGGTGAACGCGATCGCGCCGGGCGCGGCCACGCGCCTGACGGCGACGGTGCCGGACTCGGCGCGGCAGATCCGGCAGCAGCGGGGCATGAGCTCCGGCGGCGGGCGGGCGGCGGAGACGCAGCGCCAGGCGGCGCAGGCTTCCGGCATGCGCGGCCCGGAGATGGTCGCCCCCATGACGGTCTACCTGCTGCTGGACGAGGCGTGGAACATCAACGGCAAGATCTTCTCGGTGGCGGGCGGACAGGTCGGCCTGCTGAACGAGATCTACCCGCCCCTGCGCACGATCTACAAGGAAGGGATGTGGACGCTGGACGAGCTGCGCACGCTCGTGCCGATGCAGCTCATGGCCGGCATCCGCAATCCGGCGCCGCCGCCCGACGAGCTGGAGGTTCCGGGACGGTCCTGAGAGCGGGGCGGCGTCAGGCGTCCCGGCGGGCCTGGATGTAGCGCACGACGCGTTCGTAGTCGGGCGCCTCGATGCGGCCGGAGTAGCGCAGGTACGTGGCGATCTGGTCGAGCGTGAGGATGCTCACGAGGTTGATGCCGTTCGCCTTGAGGGCCGCCTGGCCGCCTTCCTGCCGGTCGATCAGGGTGACGGCGTCGTGCGTGACGAGGCCCTCCTCGCGGAGGGCGGCAGCGGTCTGGACGATGCTGCCGCCGCCCGTAATGAGGTCATCGATGATGAGACAGGACTGGCCGCGGACGTAGTTGCCCTCGATGAGGTTCTCCTTGGCCGTCCCCGGCGGGTGGATATAGATCATCGGGGTGTTGACGTGCAGCGAGAACGCCGTCGCCACGTGCAGGCCGCCGAAGGGCACGCCCGCCACGAGGGTGAAGGGCTGGACCTGGGGGTGGCGCATCGAGACGAGCGCCTCCAGCTTGAGGCGGATGATGTCGGCGCAGCGCTGGAGCGCGTGGGGGCTGCTGATGAGCTTGCGGAGATTTATGTAAATCGGTGAGTCGACCGTCGTGCGGCCCAGGGTGAAATTGCCGAACTCGACGGCGCCAAGCTCCCAGAGCTCTTCGGCGAGCCAGAGGTTTTCGGTGGCTGGTTCGTCGCTCAGGGGGTGAGCCTCCGGGCGGGAGTGATGAAACGCGTGTTGCCAGTTCTCCGCGACGGCGGGGGCAGTGTCAAGCGGAGCGGGGGTTGGGCGGCCGATTGACCGGGTTCGGGGGCTCCTCCCCGGCGAGGACGGCGATGATGTTAGCGGCCGCCATCTCGGCCATGCGGGCGCGGGTGGCATGGCTGCCGCTGCCGATATGGGGCGTGATGACGACGTTGGGGAATCCGTAGAGGGGGTGGTCGAGGGGAAGGGGTTCGGGGACGGTCACGTCGAGGGCGGCGCCGCCGATGGCGCCCTCCTGGAGGGCGTCGACGAGCGCATCCTGGTCGACGACGCCACCGCGGGCGGTGTTGACGAGGATAGCCGTCTCCTTCATGGCGGCGAACTCGGTGGAGCCCATGAGGTGCTCGGTCTCGGGGCCGTAGGGCACATGGAGCGTGACGAAGTCGGAACGGGCCAGCAGCTCGCCGAAGGGGACGCGCTCGACGCCGAGGTCCCGCTCGACCTCGGGGCGGGGCGTGCGGGTGGCGGCCAGCACGGTCATCCCGAAGCCCCGCGCTCGACGGGCGACGGCGCGCCCGATCTCGCCGAGGCCGACGATGCCGAGGGTCGCGCCGAAGGGGTCGTGGCCGAGGAAAGCGGTTGGCGACCACGTCTGCCAGCCGCCCTCGCGCGTGTCGCGGTCGCTCAGGACGACGTTGCGGGCGGCGGCAAGCAGCAGGGCGAAGGCGAGGTCGGCGGTGGTCTCGTGGAGCACGCCGGGCGTGTTCGTGGCCCAGACGCCGGCCTCGGCCGCGGCCGCGGCATCGACGTTGTCATAGCCGACGGCCATGTTCGCAACGACGCGCAGGCGCGGACAGGCTGCGAGGAGGTCGGGGCCGACCGGATCGGTGACGAGCGTGAGAGCGGCTTCGGCCTCGCGGAGACGGTCGCGGAGGACGTCGGGGGGCGGTGGCATCCCTTCCGGCCAGACATCGACGCTGTGGCCGGCTTCCCGCAGAAGCTCGACAGCGCGTCCCGGCACGCGTCGGGTGACGAAGACATGGCTCACGGCAGCGATTGTACGTGGGGCGTTTCGATGCGGCGGTTGGCGGGGAGGCAAGGCGGTACGATGGAAGGCAGCCAGGCACCACCGCCCCCGGGCGAAGCGAGAGGAAGCGAGCATGGGAAGCAAGGAGATCGCCGCCCTTATCGAGATCCTGACAAGGGAGAACGAGCGCGGGCAGGAGAGCCACGTGCTCGGGAGCTGGACGATCAGCTTCGACAAGGCGAAGGGCGCCTTCACCTTCGACAAGTGCGAGAACGAGGGCTACTGCGAGGAGCGGCCAAGCGTGATCGGGGTCGGGGGCGAGGTGCTGGACCCCGGAGGGCCGCTCTTCTAGGCAGACGCCTTTAGTCGGGCAGGGGTGCGTCCCAGGGGAGGGCGCCGGCGCGCGGGTCGAGGACGACGCGGACCTGCCCGTCGGCGACCACGGCGATGAGGTCGTAACCGGAGTAGAGGGTCGGGTCCATGCCACGGAGGGTGAGGGAGACCTTCTCGCCGGAGAGCTCGGTGGCGGCGGCGAGGATGACGAGCGCACGGGCGTCGGCGGGGTCGGAGGGGAGTTCCTGCGCCTCGCGCAGGAGCTTGCGGAGGGAGCGCCGCATGGCGGCGCTCGCCTCGTCGCCCTCGGCCACGGGAGAGCCGATGACGTAGGCGCGGTCGCCGGGGAGCCGGTTCGCGGTCCAGACGTCGGCGGCGGCGATGACGCAGGAGTCGTCGACATCGGGCTGTCCGGCGGCGAGGACGACGCGCTCGATGAGCTCGGTGCGTTCCTCCTCGGACTCGGGGAGGCGGTGCAGGTCCTGGGCGTTGAGCTGGAAGGATCCAGCGACACGACCCGTGAACTGCGCCCAGAGCGGGGCGAGCCCCCCGAGCACGGTGACGACGGACCCGTCGAGGCTGGTGCGGCGCAGGTAGAGACTGACCCCTCGGCGCAGCTCCAGGCGGTCCCCGTCGACGGAGCGGGCCTCGTTGGCGGCGAGGGCGAGCTGGCTCAGCCCGGGTTCGCCGGTCGGTAGCTCGGCGCCGCGCGGCAGCCAGAGGGCGTACGGCAACCCCTCCGTATCGAGACGCCGCTCGACGGCTGCGCGGGCAGCTTCGAAGGGGAGGTCGGCATCGCCGTGGACGGAGTTCACCAGCGTGCAGGCCAGCTCCCAGCGGCGGCCTACCTGGATGCGGGCGCTGCGGAGGGCCTCCCCCCCGGGTGATTGATCGAGGGTGCGCGCGCTTCGCGCGAAGCGATGCCCGAACCAGTCGAGGAACAGGAGAAGGGCGGCCTCGCTCGGGTCGGAGGGGTAGAGGCGGTCCGGCACGGCGGGGCGCTAGGCCTCGTCGTCGGCCCCTTCCGCAGGGGACTCGGCGCCTTCCTCGCCCTCGACCTCTTCGCCTTCCTCTCCTTCGAGCTCCTCCTCGTCGCCCTCTTCCTCGCCCTCGATCGTGAGGCGAGGGGCATCGACGGTGGCGACGCCGATGTCGGACGCGGCAAGCACTTCCACGCCCTCGGGCACCTGCAGGTCGCCCACGCTGAGGCTGAGCTCGAAGCTCACGAGGGAGCTGACGTCGAGCTCGATCGCGTCGGGGATATCGAGGGGCAGACAGCGGATCGCGACGGTCTCGAGGTTCTGCAGGAGGGTACCGCCGAGGTCGGTCACGGCGGGTGCGACACCGACGAGGCGGACGGCGGTGGTGGTCTGGATGGGCGTGTTCAGGTCGACCTGATAGAAGTCGACGTGGATGGGGTCTCCCGTGCCGCCCTCGCGGTCGAGGCCGCGGACGAGCACATGGCGGGACTCCTTCTCGCCGTCGATGGCAAGCTCGAACATGCTGCGGATGCCGGCCTGGCGGATGGCGCGACGAAAGTCGCGACCGTCGAGCTGGATGGCGGTGGAGTCGACCCCACGACCGTAGACGTTGGCGGGCAGGATGCCCTCGCGGCGAAGGCGCTTGACCTTCTTGCCGAGCACGGTGCGGTTGGTTGCGGAGAGGGTGAGTCGGTCTGGCATGGCGGCTCCTGGGCGGCGCGCTTGATACGCGCCTACGCGCTCACTGACCGGGGAGCGGTACCGGGGTTGGGGATCGTCAGGCCGGCTTCAGCTCGTTGATGCGAGCGCGGACGGCGTCCTTGTCCTCGAACCACTGCGCGTTGAGGGCGGTGTACTCCTGTTCTTCCTCGGGGACATCGTCCTCGGCGAAGATGGCCGTGACGGGGCAGGCAGGTTCACAGGCGCCACAGTCGATGCACTCGTCGGGCTGGATGTAGAGCATGCGGTCGCCGTCTTCATCGAAGTAGATGCAGTCGACGGGACAGACCTCGACGCAGGATTGGTCCTGGACGTCAACACACGGCGTCGTAATGACGTAGGTCATGCTCTGGATCCTCTCGGCAGTGGCTTAGGGTCGCTCTCAGCGGCCTTGAGCATGGTACAACCCGATCCCCTATGTGTGAAGCGAGTCGCAATCGGCGGTGGCGGCCCTAACTCTTGACGGCGGCGAGGAATGGCACCGGGGCGCCCGTGCGCAGGTCCACGGCATAGAAGCGCCCCGCCTTGATCTCCTCGATCAGCTGGCGCTCATCCTCGATGTCCCGCTCGAAATAGGTGGCGCACTTGCCGATATCGCCGATCGCGTGGGAGTCCGTGCCCGATGTTCCCGGCATCTCCATCCGCTCGCAGAGGCGGCGCGAGAACTCGTTCTCTTTCTCGCTTCCCCGCCCGTTCAACGACTCAAGCGCCGTGCAGTACTCGTAGGCGGGATTGCGGCTCGCTTTCTCCAGCGCCGCCTCGTACTTGTCCTCGCTGCTCGTGAACCAGGGCATCTGGCGGCGGTAGGGATGGGCAGCGACCATGACGCCGCCGCCCTGCTCGACGTAGGTGGCGAGCTCGGGCGCGCGGTGCATGCCGAAGACGTAGCGGTCGATGCCGAAGGCGAGGATATGGCCGTCGTCGGTGCTGATCTCGACCCCGGCGAGGACGAGGAAGTTGTGCTTGGCGCGCATCTCCTCGATCTCGCGCTGGTCCCAGACGGTGTCGTGCTCGGTGAAACAGATGGCGTCGAGGCCGGCGTTCTTCGCCCGCACGACGAGGTCGTCGGGGTTGAGGACGCTGTCGTGCGACTTGGGCCAGGTATGCGAGTGGAGGTCGATGAGCATGCCGCGCGCGACTCTACCACGTTCGACGGTTTCGCTTAGCGTAGGGAGGGCAACCGGCGAGGGGACGGTCATGAGGTTCCGGCGAGCCCTGCGAATCGGACGGAAGAAGGCGGAGCCCGCCGCCTGGCTCGTGGTGGGCCTCGGCAATCCCGGAGAGCAGTACAGCCGCAACCGCCACAACGCCGGCGCCTGGACGGTGAACGAGCTGGCGCGGCGGCTCGGGGTGAAGCTGAAGGCCGAGGGGCGCTCGATCCGCATCGGGTACGGGGAGGTCGCGGGAGAGCGGGTCGCGCTGGTGCGTCCACGCACGTACGTGAACGAGAGCGGGCGGGCGGTGGACCAGGCGCTGCGGGCGTGCGGCGCCGAGCTGGAGCAGACGATCGTCGTGTACGACGAGCTCGACCTGCCCCTGGGTGCGGTGCGGCTGCGGGAGGGCGGGGGCGCCGGGGGGCACAACGGGCTGAAGTCGATCATCGCGGCGACCAGCTCGGAGTTCGCGCGGGTTCGCATCGGCATCGGGAGGCCCCTGGACGGGGGCGCGCCCACGCGCGACCCCGACCTCGTGGCCGATTACGTGCTCGCGGACCCGGTGGGGGAGGAGCGGGCAACGCTGGAGGAGACCACCCGGTACGCGGCAGACGCGGTCGAGGCGATCGTGGCGGAGGGGGTGGATCGGGCGAGCTCGCGGTTCAACCGGCGGGGTGCGGCGGACGAGCCTGACGCGTAACGGGGAGGCGTGTAGATTCGCTCCCGGTCCGCCCGTAACGGCGGGAGGTCTGTGCACGAGGAGCGAGAGATGGCAGGACGGCTTGAAGGCAAGGTCGCGATCGTCACGGGCGCGGGGCGAGGGATCGGGCGGGGCGAGGCGCTCCTGCTCGCGGAGGAGGGCGCGAGGGTGGTGGTGAACGACCTGGGCGGCTCGGAGGCGGGCGAGGGCGCCGACTCCCGTCCGGCGGACGAGGTGGTGGCGGAGATCGTGGCAGCGGGCGGCGAAGCCGTCGCCAACTACGACTCCGTGGCGACGATGGAGGGCGGCGAGGGCATCGTGCAGACGGCGATAGACGCCTTCGGGCGGCTCGACATCCTCATCAACAACGCCGGCATCCTGCGCGACCGCATGGTCTTCAACATGACCGAGGCAGAGTGGGATTCGGTGATCGACGTGCACCTGAAGGGGCACTTCACGACGACGAAGTTCGCGAGCCTGGTGTTCCGGCAGCAGCGTTCTGGACGGATCGTGAACACCTCATCCGAGTCGGGGCTTGGGAACATGGGGCAGGCGAACTACGCGGCGGCCAAGGAAGGGATCGTGGGGCTGACACGGACGTGCGCGCTCGACCTGGGCCGGTACGGGGTGACGGTGAACGCGATCCGGCCACGGGCCGGCACGAGGCTGACGCTCTCGCCGGAGCTGCGTGAGGCGATGCAGCGGGCCCGCGCCTCGCGGCAGGGAGGCGATACCGGCGGCGAGGAGACAGGCGCCGGGCAGGGCGTCTCGCAGATGGACGCGCTGGCGCCGGAGATGGTGGCGCCCCTGGTGGTCTACCTGTGCACCGACTCGGCCGCGAACGTCAACGGGCGCGACTTCGTCGTCGGCGGGGACGAAGTCTCGCTCATGACGATGCCCACGAAGCAGGCGACGATCCACCGCGAGGGGGGCTGGGACCTGGCCTCGCTGGAGCGGGTATTCCCGCGCGTGATCGGGGCGGCGGTGACGAACCCGGCGCCGGCGCAGCCGCCGAACACCGGCAGCTAGCGGCAGCGCGGGCCAACACGCTCCCGTAGGCTCCGGAGCATGGCGCCGGAGCGGATCGTCTCGCTGGTCCCGAGCCTCACGGAGCTCGTGTGGTGGCTGGGCTGTGGCGACGCGCTCCACGGGCGCACGCGCTTCTGCGAGGAACCGGCGGGGACGATCGAGCGGGTTCCGGCAATCGGGGGGACGAAGAATCCGGACATCGAGGCGATCCGGTCGATCGCGCCCGACCTCGTCATCGCGAACCGGGAGGAGAACCGGCGCGAGGACGTCGAGGCGCTGCGGGCGGCGGGAATCGAGGTGTTGGTGACGGACCCGAACAGCGTCGAGGAAGCGCTGGCGATGATCGTCGAGCTGGGGGAGGCACTGGGGAGGGAGGGGGAGGCAGCGGAGCTGGTCGGGGAGGTGAGGGAGGCGGTGGCGGAGGGGGAACACGCGCCGAAGACGGCGGTGTTCGTGCCAATCTGGCGGAACCCGTTGATGGGCCTGGCAGGCGGCGCCTACGGTGACTCGGTGCTGGAGGCGGCGGGCGGGACGAACGTGCTCGCGGGACGGACCCGCTATCCCGAGGTGACGCTGGAAGAGGTGGCGGCGCTGGGGCCGGAAGCGATCCTGCTGCCCGACGAGCCGTACCGCTTCAAGGAGGAACACGTCCCGGAGTTCGCCGACATCGCCCCCACGGCGGTGGTCGATGGGAAGCTGCTGTGGTGGTACGGCCCGCGGATGCCGGAGGCGATCCGCGAGCTGCGGGCGATCGTGGAGAAGCTCGCGGGGTAGCGGTCGCTAGCGACCCTGGAAGTTGGGCTCGCGCTTCTCGACGAAGGCGAGGCGGCCCTCCTTCACATCCTCGGTCTGCTGCATGAACGACTGGTAGAAGTTCTCCAGCTCGGTTTGCTCCTCGATGTTGCGGTGGACGCTCTCGCGCACGAGCTTCTTGGAGACCTCGACGGCGACGGAGGGGCCGCGAGCGATCTCGCGGGCGAGGGCGCCGGCGCGGTCCATGAGCTCGTCGGCCGGGGCGACCTCGCTGACGAGGCCGATCTCCTTCGCTTCCTCGGCGCCGACCATGCGGCCCGTGTACATCATGCGGAGGGCGTGCTCCATGCCGACGCGGCGGGGCAGGAGCCAACTGGCGCCGGAGTCGGGCACGATGGCGCGCTTCACGAAGATGGCGCTGAAGCGCGCCTCGGTGGAGGCGATGCGGATGTCGGCGGCGAGGGCGAAAGAGAAGCCGGCGCCCACGCAGACGCCGTTGACGGCGCAGACGCTGGGCTTGTTGGAGTTGTAGAGATACGCGGGCCAGAGCATCGTGCTGCGGGTAATGCCACTTCGTCCGGGGAAGGGCCGCTCGACGCGGCTGCCGCCACGAGCGGTGAGGTCGGTGCCGGAGCTGAAGCCGCGACCTGCTCCGGTGATGAGGATGCAGCGCACGTTGTCATCGTCGTTGGCGCCGGCGATGGCCTGCTCGACCTCGGCCAGGGTGTCGAGGCTGATGGCGTTCAGCTTCTCGGGCCTGTTGAGGGTGAGATGGGCAACCCCGTCCTCGTCGACTTCCCAGAGGATGTCCTGAAATTCCATGCTCGGCCTCCGCTCGCGAGAGTGGCGCTAGCGTACGGGAGCGCGGGCGTGGGGACTACGGCAGGACGGTGACGCGCAGGCGCATCTGGGGATGGTAGTCGCAGGTGACCACGTGCTCGCCGGGGGTGGAGAAGCTCCAGACGAAGATATCGCCGGCCTCCATGTCCGGGGAGCGGGCGGACTTGTCGAAGACGAGGTTGTGGATGGCGGTTTCGCCGTTCCAGAAGTAGATGCGCTCGCCGACCTGCACGCGGAGCTCTTTCGGGGAGAACGTCAGCCGGTCCTGCGAGACGAAGGGTGCGTCATCGGGGACGCCCCGGGGGGCGGGGACGCCGGGATCGGCACATGCAGCAAGGGCGAAGACGGCCAAGGCCAGGGCCGGGAGGCAGAGCAGAAGGATGCGAGGCACCTGACGATTGTGACGCAGGCGAGCGGTGCGGGCAGATCGCAAGGGGTTGCATCACGAGTGTCAATCGCGTAAGCACATCAGCAGATGCCCTACAACTCCGGCGCGGAAGCGGTTACAAGTTCCCAGGGGGGAAGCGACGTGGCGGCGATACCACTGCAGGCCTGCCCGAGATGCCAGGCGCCCCTCTCGGCGATCAAGGGATCGCGGCTGGCGGTCTGCCGCCGCTGCGGCTACAAGGACGACTGCTGCTAGGAGTGGCGCGTCAGGACTTGCTGACGCCGGTCACGCGGAACTGAATCACGCCGGCCGGGACGGAGACCGTAACCTCGTCGCCGGGCCGGCGGCCCAGGAGTTCCTTGCCCACGGGCGACTCGACCGAAATCTTGCTGTCGGCGGCGTTCGCCTCGCGGGCGCTCACGAGCTTGTACTCGACGTCGCGCTCGTTATCGAGGCGGGTGACCTGCACGGTCGAGCCGATGGTGGAGCGATCGTCGGCGGAGTCGGCCTCGTCGACGGCAACGGCGCGGCGGAGCGTAGCGTTGATTTCACGGCGGCGGGTCTCGTTGAAGGCGAGCGCCTCGCGGGCGGCCTCGAGGGGCGCGTTCTCGCGGAAGTCCTTGTCCTCGCGGGCAAGGGAGATGGCCTTCACGAGGTCGGGAACGTCTCCCTCAAGCCGGTCGAGCTCGCTCTTGAGATTCGTGATGCCCTCGGCGGTCATCTCGATGGGAGCCTCGTTGACCGTGTGGGCGGCGGTGGCGCGGCCGGCGGACCGGCGCAGGCGGATGTGGACGCCGTAGTTCTTCTCGGCGTAGCTCCGCTTCTTGAGGTACTGGAACCAGGCCTTGAGCGCCGCCACGCGCTTGGGGGCGGCGGGGTCGGAGAGCTGGATCTGCGACTCGGCGTAGGACTCGACGCGGGCGCCGGTGAGAGCCGCGACCTCAGTCTCGTGGCCTGCATGCTCGACGTAGCGGCGGACGAAGGGCGAGGAGTTGTTGTGGACTTCGGGCGAGAGCGTCTGAAGATACTCTTCAAGCGCCTCGCCAAGCGTTATGGAGGCGCTTTCGCCCGGTTGGTCACTCATGCCGGGATCGTACCATGCGCCCGCGAAAGGAACCGGAGATCCGGCGGAGAATAGGCGCATTGGAAGCAACTTTGACCTGGGAATCGCTGCCGGAACTCTTCCCGGACTTCGAGGAGCCCGAGCGCTGGCTGCCGCTACTGCGCGAGCACGCTGATTTGCTGGCGGCGGCGCCCGTGCAGACGACGACGGTGCGTGGGGAGGAGGTGGTCGCGCGGCACTATGCGGAGTCACTCGAGGCGTACCGGCTGGCGGGCGCGCCGCG
>DAOUID010000015.1:0-3808 GCA_034428315.1 Dehalococcoidia bacterium | reverse complement strand
TTGGGAGCAAACGTAATTGGGGCCGACATTGACCCTATTCCGATCGTGCAGGCTCGCGCGGCACTCACCCAGATAACTCCGGCGGCTTTGCGAAAAACATTCACAGATTTCTTTTCCGAACTACATGCAACTTTGAGACATTACTTCCAGACCGAGTGCCCAACTTGCCAGAAAACCGTTGATTCTCAATATATACTGCATGGCCTTCGCAAAGCCTGTGCGTGCTGCGATCTCGACACCCTCGTTCATCGGGCCGGGGTGCATCACGAGCGCCCCCGGATTGGCCCGCGCCAGCCGTTCCTCCGTCACCTGGTACTGGCGGATGTACTCGCGCAGGGAGGGCAGCAGCCCCTGGTCCTGCCGCTCGCGCTGGATACGCAGCGCCATCACCACGTCCGCCCCCGTGACCGCCTCCCCGAGGTCGGTCGTGACCTCGCAGCCGCCCGGACCCTCGTACCCCGGCAGCGAGCGCAACGACCGGGGCAGCAGCGTCGCCGGACCGCACAGCGTGACCTGCGCCCCCGCCGCCTGCAGCGCCCAGAGGTTCGAGCGCGCCACCCGGCTGTGCAAGATGTCGCCCACGATGACGACCTTGCGCCCCTCGATCTCGCCAATGTGGCGGCGCATGGTGTAGAGGTCGAGCAGCGCCTGCGTGGGGTGTGCGTGGGACCCGTCGCCGCCGTTCACGACGCTCGCGTCCGTGTGCCGCGCCGCCAGCGCCGCCGCCCCCGAGCTGGGGTGCCGCATCACGAGGATGTCTGCGCCCACCGCCTCGATCGTGCGTACCGTGTCGATGAGCGACTCGCCCTTGCCGACGCTGCTTCCCGAGGCCGCCAGGTTAATGACGTCGGCGCCCAGCGCCTTGGCCGCAATCTCGAAGCTGGCCCGCGTGCGCGTGCTGTTCTCGTAGAAGAGGGTCACGACCGTCGTGCCCCGCAGCGTCGCCACCCGCCCCACGGGCCGCTCGCGCACCTCCGCCATCGCGTCCGCCGTCTCCAGGACGAGGTCGATCTCCTCGCTCGCGAGCGTGTCCGTGTCGAGCAGGTCTTTCCGCGCCCAGACGGCGGGGTCGTCTGGTACCGCCGGCGTCTGCCGCTCTTCCTGCTCGGTGGCGGTCGGGGCGGCCGGTTCAATGCTCACCATGACTGTCGGCTCCCTCCATCAGGTAGATCGCGTCCTCGCCGTCGGTTTCCGCCAGCCGCACCTCGACCGTTTGCGAGGGCGCCGTGGGGATGTTGCGGCCAACGAAGTCGGGGCGAATCGGCAGCTCGCGGTGGCCGCGGTCCACCATCACCGCCAGGCGCACGCGCGCAGGCCGCCCGAAGTCCATGATCGCGTCCATCGCCGCCCGGATCGTGCGCCCCGTGTAGAGCACGTCGTCGACGAGCACCACGGTGGCGCCGTCGACCCCGAGGGGGATATCGCTGGGGCGTACGGGAGGAGGGGGGTCGCGGTGCGCGACGTCGTCCCGGTAGAGGCCGACGTCCAGCCGCCCCACCGGCGGGCACTCGCCCTCGAACGCCTCGATGGCCTGCGCCAGCCGTCCCGCGAGGGGCGCTCCCCGCGTCAGCAGCCCGACCAGCACGAGGTCCTGCGCGCCGCCGTTGCTCTCGACGATCTCGTGCGCCAGCCGCCGGATCGTGCGCGCGACTTCCTGGTCCCGCTGCAGTTCAACGGGACTCATTGCGGAAACGCCTCGGTCGGGTGGGGGAAATCCGGGCCTGCGCAGGGCCAGCCGCTCATGGCGGCGCCTCCTCCCTTGGCAGCCTCTCGGGACCGCCTTAAAGGGCTAACCAAGCCTAGCGAATCGGTAGGGATAGCGCCAGCGAGAAACGTCTAGCTTTCGACCGCCAGCGGCGCCAGCGCCGCTATGAGCTCGGCTACGCTCTCGATGTCTCGCTCGATGACCTCGGCGTTCAGGTGGCGCTTCCGCCGGTAGTAGTTGCCGTGCAGTTCGTTTGCGATGCCCCGGAGGGCTCGCAGGCGATCGTTGCCGGTAGTCTGCCACGCCTGGTTAAGGACGACGCTGAAGCCGGCGTGCGTCTCGTATTCCCATCCCTGGGCGACCGCCACGGCCTTCGCCATGTGGGTCGCCGCCCCCCAGCCCTTCTCGGACGCCTGGTGCAGGTCGCCGGCAGTCAGATACTCCCGCGCCTTCCCCAGGAACTCCTGCGCCTGGCTCTCGTGGTCCGCGATCACTGCCGCGTCGTTCGCTGGCATCCGTCCCGCCTCCGTTGTCCGCAGCAAACTTACTTGCTGCAAGAGGAAAATGCCATGCTCGTGGGTGCCGTCCGCTAGCTCCCCGCCGCCGCCTCGCCCGCGATCTGCGCCTCCGCGTACGGCGTGATCGTCTCCGCCACGTCGACCGTGCTGTCGAGCCGCTTCTGCAGACCGCTCATCAGCCCCAGCACGCGCAGGATCAGCAGGATGTCCGGCGGCATCTCCGTCACCGGGTTCTCCGAGAGCAGCCGCGCCAGGCGCTCGTTCACCTCGCCCACCACCTCCGCGTCCGCGTAGGGACGCTGCTCCGGGCCCGCCGACTCGAAGAACGACCGCCCGAGCGCGACCAGCATCTCCGGGTCGTCGTGGCGCGTGCGAAAACCGAGCTCCTGGAACCCCTTGAGCATGCCCGCGTCGTTCTGGCTCAGCACCGCCAGCGTGAAGTGGTTGTAGGTCTTGCGGAAGTCGTCGGGCAGGTGCTTGCTCATGCCGAAGTCGAGGAATACCACCACCGGCCCCGGCAGCACGAGCAGGTTCCCCGGATGCGGGTCGGCGTGGAAGAAGCCGTTCACGAGGATCTGCTCGCAGTAGGCCTCCATCATGATCTGCGCCACCGCGTCCGGGTCGATGCCCGCCGCCAGCAGCTCGTCCGTGGCCGAGATCTTGATGCCGTCGATGTACTCCATCGTCAGGACGCGCCGCTCCGTGTGCTCCCACACGATCTCGGGGACGCGCACGTCCGTCCGGTGCGCCAGCTCCCGCGCGACCCGCTCCGCGCTCTGCCCCTCGACGACGAAGTCGAGCTCCCGGGGCGTGTAGTCCGCGATCTCCGCGATCAGCATGCGGAAGTCCCAGCGACGCTCGATGCGCGCCAGGATCTCGATGAGCACGCTGATCGACCGCAGGTCCGTCTCGACCACCCGCGAGATGCCCGGGTACTGCACCTTCACCGCCACCTCGCGACCGTCGTGGGTCACGGCGCGGTGTACCTGCGCCAGCGACGCCGCCGCGATCGGCTCGCGCTCGAAGCTCGCGAACACGTCCTGGGGACCGGCGCCCAGCTCGCGACGCACCTGCCCCGCGATCTCCCCGTACGAACGCGGCGGAACCGAGTCCTGCAGCCGGCTCAGGACCGCCACGAGCTCGGGCGGGGCCACGTCCGCGCGGCTGCTCAGGAACTGGCACGACTTGATCAGCAGCCCCTGCATCCGTATCGCGAGGCGGTAGAGCCGTTCGCCCGTCTTGCGGTGCTGGTCGCGGTAGCGCGCCTTGCGCTCCGACTCGCTCAGGCCGGGGGTCTTCTGGATGCGCTTGTAGCCCAGGTAGATGACGACGAAGTTCCAGGCGACGAGGCAGAAGCGCCAGATTCGACGCGGCCAGGGCAGGGGCTGGAGACCCGTGTGAATCCTGGCCATGAAGCCACTGTAGCAGAGCCGCGAGTAGGGGCTGGCGGAAGGAAAGTCGGGGGCGTCGCCCTGTTGCCCCTTCCCCCGCCCCGCCCGAAACTGAGAGCCCGTTCCCCGGTAGCTCAACGGTAGAGCGAGCGGCTGTTAACCGCTAGGTTCGAGGTTCGAATCCTCGCCGGGGA
>DAOUID010000014.1:0-21504 GCA_034428315.1 Dehalococcoidia bacterium | reverse complement strand
CCGCCGCCGGCGCCACCGAGACCCTGAACCTCAGCAGCGCCGCCGCCGTCGAGCGCATCGCCGAGCTTGTTCCCGGCGGTGTCGACCACCTCTTCGACTGCGTGTACGAGTTCGAGACGGCCTCCCGCCCCGGACGCGCGCCCGTGCGCGAGGGCGGTTCCGCCACCGCCGTCGGGCTTCCCGGAACGGACGAGCGCCGGGAAGAGTTCGACGCCCTCGTCTCCGCCGGCGGCTACACCCTCCCCGACCCTCCGAACCCCGACGCGGACGTGCCTGTTCTCCTCGAGTGGATGGAGGACGGCCGCCTCCCCATTCCCGTCATCGTCACCTTCCGCTGCACCATCGAGCAGGTGAACGAGGCCACGGCGATGCTGGAGGCCGGCGACGTGGTCGGTCAGGCCGTCATGGTCGTCGAGCCCCTGCGCTAGACCCCTACTCCACGAACAGCTCGGACCCCAGCGGCGCCAGCGCCTTGCGCAGCGAGTCCGCGGGCGTCCGCAGCAGCGCCGCGTAGTGCAGCTCCTCCGCCAGCATCGCGCTCCGCGATGCCTCCGGCTCCCCTCCGCTCAGCGCCGCCTGTCCCTCGTCCTCCCAGTCCACCAGCGAGAGCCCCGGAATCTCGTAGGTGAGGCACGTGCCCTCCACGTCGCGCGTGTTGTGCGTCCCCATCACCAGCGAGGCCAGTTCGTTCACGTCCGGGCTAAACCACGCCCCCTCGGTGTTGAAGCGCTGGTAGGCGCGACGGTTCAGGAACGTCATCGAGAGCGTCAGCCACGTCTCCCGGTCCGGCGAGGCCACCAGGTTCCAGCCTCCCATCGCCCGCAGCAGCAGGAACGGCACGTCCGTGGGAATGTCGTGGAACGCCTCGATTTCCGGCTCCGGAACCGCGATGCCCGTCGCCTCCACCCCGGCCGCCCAGCCGCCCCCATCGCGCCACAGCCGTCCCCCGACGACCGCCTCCGCCACCCCCAGCGCCCGCGAGGCCGCCTCCCCCGCGCTCCCCGCCTCCCCGATGTCGACGGCGAGGTCGTACGCCCCCAGCGTCGTCGTCACCTCCGCGAGCGCAACCCCGTTGTCACCGTTGCGATCCGGCGATGCACCCTCGACCGCTTCGCGCGCGGCCCCGCGCACCTCTGGCCAGAAGCGGTAGAGCGCGATCATCGCTCGACCCCTCGCTCGTGTTGGCTGCGTTCCCCGCTAGTCCCGCGCCTGCGTGGCGTCCCAGCGCTCCCAGTTCGTCACTTCGTCCACCGGCTTGCGGTTGGTCGGACCGAAGTTCGCGTCGGGGAACCCCATCGGGATGATGGCCGCCGGAACGGCGTCGTCGGGAATCCCGCAGCGCTCGCGCAGGACCCCGTCGACCGCTCCCTGGAACGTCGTCATCACGGTCCCGAGCCCCAGCGCCCGTGCGGCCAGCATGATGTTCTGCACCGCCTGGTAGATGGAGCTCCCTGCCAGCAGCGACTGGGGATCCTGCGTCGGCGAGGAGATCTGGTAGATGCACGGCACGATGAAGACCGGCGCCGACGCCAGGTTCTCGAAGAGCCCGCGCGCGCCCGTCATCATCAGGCGCTCGCCCTTCGTCCCCGACTTGATCGCGTTGTCGATCATCGCCTGCAGCCCTGGGTTCTCGAGCCCCTGCCGGAGCTGCGCCGAGATCGCGTCCCGCGTCTCCTGGTCCTTGATCACGAGGAAACGCCAGGGCTGCGTGTTGCTCCCCGACGGGGCCTTCGTGCCCGCCTCGATCACCTTCCAGATCAGCTCGTCGGAGACGGGCTGATCCGTCCAGCGGCGGATCGCCCGCTGCGTGTAGATCGCTTCCCAGACGTCGTTCGTGCCGGACTTCATGTCCGCCATGGATTGCCTCCTAGCCCTGGCTGGCGCCTACCGGCTCCTTCGCCGGGCGGATGTTGACGGGGATCGCGCTCTGCCGCGCCATGCCCGTGATCGGGTCGTACGCCTCCTCGTTGTTCACGAGGCGGTTCGTGCTGCCGCCGATGCTGCGCACGTCCTGGTCCTTCTCCGGAACGTCGCCCCACGAGTGCGCCATCGAGATCACCCCCGAAGGCACGTCGGCGGCGAATGCGGCCACACCCAGGATCGTCGCCCGGCTCGACTCAATTTCGATGACCGCGCCGTCCTCGATCCCGTACTCCGCCGCGTCCCGCGGGTTCATGAAGGCCGGGTTCGTGCCTCCGTCCCGCGCCGTCAGCCCGGCGATGTCCCGGCCCGAGGAGTTGTAGAACTCGCGCATGCGCCGGCTGATCAGCCGGTGCGAGAACTCCTCGCCCGGCAGGTAGCCGGCGCCCTCCACGATCGGCTGCGCCCGCACCTCGGCGATCTCCTCCACCAGGTCCGGCGGCGCCGCGTCCAGACGCGCATCCGTGCCTGCGGCCTTGGGGGCCACGCGCACCGGCTCCCGCTCGAAGATGCCTCCGCCGTCCACGGCCCGAACCTCGTCCAGCGGGATCCGTGACTTGCCCGCGACCACATCGAGGACCTCGTCCGTCGTCGGCTTCTTGTCCATCGGGAGCGGGCCGGCGGGCAGGTTGATCTCCGTCCCCAGCCGGTGGGCGATGCCCCAGAAGAACTCCCACTCCTCCATCACGTCGTCCTCGGCCTCGACCATCGCCGGCGTGTAGTGGGCATACGGCTCCGGGTACCACGAGTCCGTCAGCACCGTCAGGTCCGGCCGCTCCAGCGAGAGCTTCGGCGCGATCACGTAGTCGGCCAGCTTCGCCGTCTGCGACATCTTGATGTCGAGGCTCACGTTCAGGTCGAGGTGCTTCATCGCCTCGATCGTCTTCAGCTGGTCCGGCCACGCCCCCACGGGGTTGCCGCCCACGCTGATGAGGGCCCGCACGCGCCCCTCGCCCGGCGTGATGATCTCGTCGCTGAGCGCCGCCGTCGGCATCTCGCCGAAGACCTCGCCCAGGCCCCGCACGCGGCTCGGCTCGCCCTTGCCCCAGGCCGGGTTGGGCGGCATCGCCTGCGCCGTGAACGGCCTCTCCGGGCTGATCACGCCCGGGTTCGGCACCACCTCGCCTTCCCGCAGGTAGCGCCCGCAGAGCGTGTTCAGCGTCTGCACGAAGTGCTCCGTCAGGTTGGGATGGGGCGACATGTTCGCGCCCGTGCCGCTCGAGGCGACCCCGCGCTGCGCTTCCGCGAACATCCGCGCCGCGCGCTCCACCAGCGCCGCCGCCACGCCCGTGCGCTCCTCCACGTAGTCAAGCGTGAAGCTGTCGACCGCCTGCCGCAGATCCTCGACGTGGGCCACGTTCCCGGCGAGGAAGTCGCCGTCCACGAGGCCCTCCTCGAACATCACGCGCACGATCCCGGCCAGCAGCGTCGGGTCCTCGCCCGGCCTCACCTGCAGGTACAGGTCCGCCCGCTTGGCCACGTCCGTTTCGCGCGGATCGATCACGATCAGCTTCAGCCCGCGCTTCTGCGCCTCGCGCAGCCGCTTCCACGGGTTGAACGGCGGGATCCCGCCGAACATCGAGACCACCGGGTTGTTCCCGATCAGCATCGCCACGTCGGCCGTCTCGAAGTTCTGGGCGCCCCCCAGCCACGTGCCGTGCCGGGAGGCCGCGATCGCCTTCGCCGGCTGGTCGATGGTCACGCTCGTGTAGTACGAGGGCGACTCGATGCCCGCGTGCCACGCCCGCGTCACCGAGAGCGTGATCGCGTTGCAGAAGGCGTACGTGCCGTTGTAGCTGGCGACCGCCCGCGGCCCGTGCTCATCGATGATCGCCCGCAGCTTCTCCGCGATCTCGTCCAGCGCCTGCTCGCTCGGGATCGGCTGGAAGCTGCCGTCCGGCATGCGCTTCAGCGATGTGCGAAGCCGCTCCGAGTGGTTGTGCTGGTCCGGAAGGTGGCGTCCCTTGATGCAGGTGTACCCCCCGTAGATCGGGTCGCTCGTATCGCCGCGTACCTCGATCACCTTGTTGTCTTCCACGTCCACTTCAATGGCGCAGAAGGCATGGCAAAAGCGGCAAAACGATTTCTTGGTTTCGACCATGGGAATCTCCAGGAAAGAGGTGTGCGCGCGAGTCTACCAGACGCCGCCCGCCGCCCGGCCTGCCGAACCTTGTGGTGTACCATGACCGGGAGTTCAGACATATGGTGACGAGACCGGGCACGCGCGACGAGGTACATGAATACGCCAACGCCATTGGCGAGTGGCTCCTCACGCAGGAGTTCGGCTCCATCAAGCCCCTCGCCTTCCGCCACCGCCTCGGTTGGTCAACGGCGGATGAGGACTCGTATGTCGTCATCGAACTGCTGGTGACCGACCCGCCCCCTGACCCGGATACAGGGCAACGCAAGGGCTTGAGGACCGTGCGCGATGAAGCCGCCGATACCACTACGATCGAGCCCTATGTGAGCACCTGGCCGCTTGAGGATTGGAGGGCAGTTCGCAGGGCCGCAAGCGACAAGGGAGTCGACTTGGGTCCGCCCGATGGCATACGGCGGGGTTCGCCGGTCTTCTTGTTCCTCCATCCTGAGTCCGAAGGGCTTCCCGAGTAGCGTATCGGTGCCTCCGATCGACCCTCGCGGGCTGCTCAACCAGGCTACAAGACTCGCTTCCAAGCCGGCCTTCGTCTTCTCTGGAGAGAGCCCCGCCGCTGAGACCATCCTGCGCTTCTACAATGCCCTGCCGGAGCCGAGAAGCGAGGACTTTCGTCGCGCCGTCTCCGCGTCCTATTACGCGCTCTTCCACGCCCTTACGCTCGCCTGCGCCGAACAAGTCGTACCGGGCATGCCAGGGCGCTCGCGCCGTCAGCTGACGCGTGCTGTCAGCCACCGCGATGTAAGAACTGTCGCTGAGTGGGTGGGCGGCGCCAAGCCACCGGAGTTCGCCGAAGCGGCGGTCGCACCTCTACGCAGCGAAGAGACGATCCGGCAGATTTGCAGCGCCGTCCAGAGCTTGCAGGACGGGCGAATCGAGGCTGACTACGATCACAACGTGCTCTTCAGGCAGGCCGATGCCATCCGGCACATCAACGTCGCGCAGGAGGCTGTTCGCCTGATTCGGAATCCCGCCTTCGCGGCCAGCCCCTCCGGCCGGCTCTTCCTCGGCCTGATCGCTCTCCGTGCCCGTGGAGGCGGCGGTTAGCGGAACGGGTTCTCCTCGCCTGCCGGGGAAGCCCCCGCCGTCTCGTCCAGACCCAGCAGCTTCAGGCGGGCCTCGTCGTACGCCTGCTTGGCCCGCGCCTCCCGGTTCAGAAGCCCCTTCAAGCGGTCGGGAGTCAGCCGTTCCCCTTCCAGGAGCACCTCGTGCACCCGCTCAAGCTGCTTCAGCCAGGCCTCCCAGGCCTCCCGGTAGGCATCCCTGGTCGTCTCGTCCGCCATCTGGCCGCCTCTCCGGGTGCGCGCTCGCCCCTGTCCGGCTCCCCCCTAGTTCCAGTCGAGGATGCCCTGGCGTAATGCCGTGAGCACCGCCTCCAGCTTCGTCGAAGCATCCAGCTTCCGGCGGAAGTGGCGCACGTGGTTCCGCACGGTGTGTGCGCTGATGCCGAGCTCGTTCGCGATCTCGTCCGTCGTCCGGCTTAGCGACACCAGGCGCAACACCTCCAGCTCCCGCGCTGTGAGGGTTTCCTTCGCAACCCCTGGCGCGGCAGCGGCGGCCCGGTCCGAGACGATGTCCACGCCGCTGCCGGTCAGCTCATGCCGGACTTCCGTAGCTGCCCTGTCCCGGTCGGCCGCTCGCTCTCCGCTCTCGAACAGGTGAACGATGAGCGGCATGTCGTCTATCGCTCCCGAGATGATCATGGCGGTGAGGGACACGGACTTGCGTTCCCCCGAGCTGCTGAGGAGTTGCATCTCCACGGCCCTCGGAACCGACCCACCCTGAAGGGCGCGCAGCGTCGGGCATCCCTCGAGGCACGCCGGCGTCAGACCTCCCGGCGTTACGCCCCCCACGACTTCGTAGCAGTGGCGGCCCACGACTTGCTCGGCTGTGTGGCCGAGCATCCGTTCCGCCCCGCGATTCCAGAACACGATCCGCTGGTCCAGCGACACGGCGTACACGCCGAAGTCCGCTCTTGCCAACAGGGAGACAATCTTGCCGGTGCTCACGGGGGCATCCCTCCTTCAGTGGGTGCGCGCGAGTCCCGCGCTACTCTAGCGCGTCCTGCATGGACCATGGAGGACGCTGGCCCTCCCCCGCCGTCTGTGCGAGCCTTCCGCGAGGGACAGGGGGCCGCCAGCGAGTGCTCGCGCTCGTCGAAATCAGACGCCGCAAGCTGCAGTTCGGCTTCGTCACTGGCGTTGTCGGCCTGATCGCCTACCTCATCATCATGGTCACCGGCCTCGGTCTCGGCCTCTACGAGGCTGCTGGCACCGCCCTCCTCAGGCTCAATGGCGACCACCTCGCCTACGCCGCCAACTCGAACCTCTCGGTCATCCGCTCCCGCCTCAGCGACGCCGATGTCGCCCAGGTCCGGGCCCTCCCCGGCATCGAGCGTGCGTCCCCCATCGGCTACGTCGCCGCCGTCATCGAGTACGCGCCCGAGGAGAGCGACACCGCCGCGATCATCGGCGTCATCCCCGGCGCCTTCTCCGAGCCCGAGGTCGTCGAGGGTCGCCCCATCGGCGGTCCCGCCGACATCCTCATCGACCGCTCCTGGGTCCGCGTTGCCGGCACCCGCATCGGCGACACCCTCGCCCTTCCCGTCGGCTTCCAGACCCGCGAGTTCACCGTCGTCGGCATCGTCGACCAGGGCTACTTCTTCTTCCAACCCGCCATGTTCGTCGACATCGCCGCATGGCGGGACCTCGTCTTCCAGGGAGACGCCATGGAGAAACCCGCCGCCAGCCTCGTGCTCATCCAGGGTCGGGACCTCGATGGCGCGCGGGGCGAGGGCTGGCGCATCGTTACCAAGCAGGACGGCTTCAACAACATCGAGGGCGTCCAGGCCCAGCAATCGACCGTCGACGCCCTCCGCTACATGGGCCTCCTCATCGGCGCCATGGTGATCGGCGTCTTCTTCTATGTGATCACCCTCCAGAAGGTCGCCCTCCTGGGAATCCTCAAGGCGATCGGCGCGCCCGGCCCCTACCTCGTCGGCCAGGGACTCCTGCAGGTGCTCGTGGTCTGCGTCGTCGGCGCTGCCCTCGCCGTCGCGCTCGCCATCCTCACCGAAGCCACGGTCCTGGCCTCCGACACCATCCCCATCGACTTCACCACCAGCGCCATGACCACGAGTTCCGTCTCCGTCGTGGTCGCGGGGGTCGTTGGCTCGCTCCTCTCCGCACGCCAGGTCGCCTCCATCGACCCCATCATCGCGATGCAGCAGCAGTAGGCGCCACGATGCCCATCCTTGAGCTCCGCAACGTGTCCAGATCCTTCGGCCAGGGGCCCCGGCGGGTCGACGCCGTCCGTGAGGTCACGCTCGATGTCGACCGCGGCGAGGTCGTCGCCCTCGAAGGCCCCTCGGGCTCGGGCAAGACCACCCTGCTCGCCCTCGCCGGCGCCCTCCTCACCCCCACCACCGGCGAGATCCGTGTCGATGGAGACGACATAACGAACTACGGAGGCCGGGCCCGCACCCGCTACCGGCGGGACCGCGTCGGCTTCGTCTTCCAGGGCAGCAACATGGTCCCCTTCCTCACCGCCCGCGAGAACCTGCTTGTCGTCGGGCAATTCGGCGGCGCCGACCGCGCCGCCCTTGGCCGCCGCGCCGACGAGCTCCTCGAACAGCTCGACCTCACCGCCGTCCGCGACCAGGTCGCGACGAGCCTCTCCGGCGGTGAGCGCCAGCGCGTCGCCATCGCCCGCGCGCTCATGCGCGACCCCTCCCTCCTCCTCGTCGACGAGCCAACCGCCAGCCTCAACTTCGAGCTCGGCGTCCGCGTCGTGGATGCCCTCCTCAGCGAGGTCCACCAGCGCCAGAAGGCCTGCATCATGGTCACCCACGACGACCGCATGGCGCGGCGCGCCGACCGCCTCGTCGAGATCCGCGACGGCCGCATCCTCGCCGACCGCCCCCTCCCCTAGAATTCCGCATGCGACTCCGCTGGAGTCAGAGGCGCGAGGCAGTGGGAGCCAACAGATCCGCTCAGGCAACTCTGTACGGGGGCGAGGGAACGCACCGGTGGGGGGCGCCGCCCGCCCTGATCATGGTGCTGGCGGTCGCAATCCTGGCGCTCCCCGGCATTGTCGCCCGCTATCTCCTTGAGGGTGACCTCAACGTCTTCCACTGCCTGTTCGTCCTCTTCTTCTCGATCAATCTCCTGATCTGCTACTGGGAGATGTGCCTGTTCTTCCGCAGGGACTACATCGAGGAGCGCGTGGAGTTCTGGCGCGGATGGCGGGAGGACACTGGCAAGACCCCCGCCGTGGAGTTCCTCACGACCAGCGTCCCGCTCAACCGGATGCTCTCTCCGACGGTCTGGGCGGACGTCTGGGCGACGTACTCCATGTACGACTCGGCGTATGCCGATCGCAACACCTACGGCTTCAACATCGACATCGCCAACGGGTTCACGACACCTGCGTCGAGCTTGCTTCTCTACGTGGCCTACACCGGCGAGCTCCTGCCCGCCATCGCCGCCGGCATCATTGGGGCGATGCTCTTCTGGCAGTGGGTGTACGCGTCCTCCCTCTACGTGGTGAGCTTCTTCGTGGGGCGGAAGCAGACCCGCATCACCCCCCGGGAGTTCTGGGTCTACATCTTCGGTCCGAACGCTATCTGGGTGCTGTTCCCGATGCTGGGCCTGTACGTCGCTATCCGCATGATCCTGGATGGCGACTACAGCGTCCTCGGCGTGTGAGACAGGACGCCCCCTAACCGACCCGAACCCCCAGCAGGTCCGCGGTCGCGTTTGCCGCTCGCTCCCCGCTGGAAAGCGCGCCGTTGACCGACGGGATGCCCATGTAGTCGCCCGCCAGGAACAGATTGTCAATGCTTCCCGCGAGCTGCCCCGGGATTTCCGCCAGGGCCGCGAGCATCCCCGGCGTCCCCATGCACAGCGCCTCTTCCCAGCGGTACACGCGGTAGAAGAGACCCTCGTCGTCGCCGGGAAGGGCGGAGCCTGGGGGCGCTTTCCGGCGGGCGGCGCCCAGCAGCTCGCGCTTGATCTCCTCGTCATCGAACGGGATGAGCTCCTTCGCCCGGTCGCGCCCGATGAGCAGGTCGAGCAGGCTCTTCCCCGGAGGCGCGCAGGCGGGCAGGAAGACGGACCGGTCCAGCAGGAGCGGGGTGTCGTCGTCCTCCGGGAAGAGCGCGCCGTGCCAGCCGGGCGGGAGTGGGGGGTGGTCGAGGCCGATCACCACCCGGCACCCGGTCGAGTAGCTGATAGTGCTCAACGCGCGGCGAGTCTCATCCGGCAGCGCCGGGATGAGGTCCGGGACCCTGGTGCCGGGAACGGCGCAGATGACCGCGTCCGCCTCGAGCGTCTCGCCGTCCACGACGACGCCCGTCGCCCTTCCGTCCTCCACGACGACGCTCCTGGCCGGGGTCGAAACGCGAATCGCATCGGCGCAGTGGGCTGCCAGCACGGCGCTCAGGGAGCCGATGCCCCGCTCGGGCATGGACACCCTGCCGTCGTTCAGCATCGTTTCGCCGATGTACGCCCGCATCAGCGCCTGCCCCGCGGGTTCCGGGTCGCCCAGGATCATGTCGAGCGGCCCCTTGAGCGTGACCTGCAGCTTCTCCGGTACGCCGAGCCGCTTCAGGTAGTCGCCGAAGCTCTCCTCGTCGTCGATCTCGGCAAGGGGGCTGTCGCTGGCGAAGCTCATGTAGGGCTCCTCGCGGTACATCTGCCGCATCACCCTCGAGCCGGCCCGCAAGCCCGAGGGCGAAAGGAAGCCCATGGTGATCGCCGTCCGCAGGGACCGGACCATGTTCCAGACCGATTGCTCCGGCGTCGTGGTCACCCAACGCCCCTTGCGGTAGTGGCCGAACTTCATCTGCGAAGGCACCAGCGGCAGCCCCAGCTCCTCGCAGATGCGGAACGCCGTGTCGTAGGTGGAAGTGAAGACGAACGCGCCCATGTCCAGCGAGAACCCGTCCACCGTCTCGCCCTTGCCGCGTCCGCCCGCCCGCTCCCCGGCCTCGAGCAGCAGGGGCGCGATGCCGCGCTTCATCAGCGTGTAGGCCGCGCTCAACCCCGCGAACCCCCCGCCAACGATGACCACCCGCCCGTCACTCATCGACGCGGCTCCCTTTCCGCCACCCTCTATCCATGCGCAGGCGTCGTGCCCGCGGGGGCAGGCGCCTGGTGGGCCTGACTTGAAGGTAGACAGTACCACCTTCGAGGTGCTGTTCAGCCTGTAGCCGTGGGCTCGATGACGACGCGCCCACCGTCCTCGACTTCGACGTAGAGGCAGTAGCTCGCAGGCAGCCGCATGCCGACGAGCGGAGTCGTGTCAGCGGCCTCCGCCTCTACGGACCTGGTCCGGCCATCCCAGGGGACGGCCGCCTCGTGGCGTCGTTCCACCACGCTCGCGAAGGGAAACAGAGTGGCACCTTGCCCGGCGCTCGCGACACCGCCCGATAGCTTCCCTGTTGACCCCGTCCCAGTGTCCCCACAGGCTCTTGCACCCCGCGAGGACGTAGTCCACTATTGCGTCGCACCTATCGAGGGTACTTAGGTGCTACTAATTCCCCGGTGATGTGACTGTGTCAACCCCGCAAGCCCCTCGGCGCACGACGCCCATCAGGCAGACCTGGATTGCCCTTGCCCTCATGCTCGCGCTCGTCCTTGGCGCCATCGCGGCCATGGGCTGCTCCGATAGCGATGAGACGATCACGGTCTACTCCGGACGCAGCCAGAACCTCATCGGACCCCTCCTCGAACGCTTCGCCGAAGAAACCGGGATCGATGTCCAAGTCCGCTATGGCGGCTCGACAGACCTCGCCCTGCTCCTCCAGGAAGAGGGCGACCGGACGCCCGCCGACGTGTTCATCTCGCGCAGCCCCGGGCCCATCGGCTTCCTCGCCGAGCGAGGCCTGCTGGCCGAGCTGGACGATGACGTGCTCGGCCTCGCTCCCTCCAGTCCCTCCGGCTACTGGGTCGCGCTGACCGGACGCCAGCGTGTGCTCGTCTACAACAAGGAGCTGTTCGACCCGGCCGACCTCCCGACCTCGATCCACGAGCTCACCGATGAGCAATGGCTCGGGCGCGTTGCCATCGCCCCCACGAACGGGTCGTTCCAGGACTTCTTCACCCTCTTCCGCCTCTCGGACGGCGATGACGCGGCCCTCGCCTGGCTGAAGACCCTCCACGACGGCGGGGCGCCCGTCTACCCGAACAACGTCTCCATCGTGCAGGCCGTCGCTCGCGGCGAGATCGAGCTGGGGCTCGTCAACCACTACTACAACCTGCGCATCAAGGTGGAGGACCCCTCCACTCCCAGCGAGAACCACCGCTTCCGCGACGGCGACCCCGGCGGCGTGACCATCGCCACTGCCATCGGCGCTACCGCCTCCGGCGACAAGGACGTGGCTCAGAAGCTCATCCGGTTCCTCACCAGCAAGGTCGCGCAGGAATACTTCGGCCAGGCCAACTTCGAGTACCCGCTCGCCACGGGCGTCGAGCTCGAAGGGGTCGCCCAGCCGCCCGGGCCGATCGATCTCGGCGAGTTCGACCGGCTCGGCACCAGCCTCGAACGCACCATCGAGCTCATCCGCGAGGCCGGCTTCGAGCCGTAGGAAAGGAGGGAGTCGGTGTACCTGTGCATCTGTCACGCCGTGACGGTCGCCGAAGTGCGGCAAGCGGCAGAAGCCGGGCATCGCGACTTCGACGAACTGGTCGCCCGCTACTCCCTCGGCGACGACGGCAGCTGCGGCACCTGCCTGACCATCCTCGAAGAACTGCTCAACGAGACAGCACCCGCCTGTGCGGGATCGACTCAGAAAACCGCTGGCACCCGGTGCCAGTCGACCCCGCAAGGGCTTGCCTGCGCGGGAGCAACCGCTCAAGGGGGCATCGAGTGATAGCAAAGCCAGGGGTGGTGGATGCGCTCAACCGCATCCTCACCATCGAGATGACGGCCGTGAATCAGTATTTCCTCCAGTCCGAGATGGTCCGCAACTGGGGCTACAACCTCCTCGCCGACCGCCTCCGCGACGTCAGCATGGGAGAGATGCGCGACATCGAGTCGCTTGTGAAGCACATCCTCTACCTCGAGGGCCTTCCCAACCTCCAGCGCATCGACGCCGTCAAGATCGGCGAGAACGTGTTGGAGCACCTCGAGCTCGATCTGGCGAGCGAGCAGGACGCCGTCGACGCCCTCGCCGAGGGTGTCGCCCTTTGCACTGAAGTTGGCGACTACGGAACCCGCTCCCGCTTCGAGGAGATGATCCGCGACGAGGAGATGCACATCGACTGGCTGGAGAGCCAGATCGAGGCGATCAACCAGGTCGGCCTCGAGGCCTAACTCGCCCAGCAGATCGGGCCGGGCGAGTAGGGCCCGGGAGCGCGCAATGGCCATGGCCTTCCAGCGTCGGAAACTGCGAGAACGAGACGCGGACGCGTTGGCCCGCTACGTTGCGCGCTTGCTCATCCCCATCGTCGCGGCGCTCCTGCGGATCGCGGGCCCGAGGCGCTGGCGCCGCCGCTGACCATGGCCTCACCCGGCACATCGGGCCTGTTGCTGCTCAACCTGGGAACGCCACGGAGCCCGGCAACCGGGGACGTGCGGAACTACCTGCGGGAATTTCTCTCGGATCCGTACGTGCTCGACATGCCCGCGCCCGCGCGCTGGCTCCTCCTGAATCTCGTCATCCTGCCGTTCCGCCCCTCCCGCTCGGCCCACGCCTACCGCCAGATATGGTCGGACCGGGGTTCACCCTTGCTCGCCCACGGTGAGGAGCTGCGAACGAAAGTGGCGGAACGTCTGGGCGCGGGCGTCGCGGTCGAACTGGCCATGCGCTACGGCGAACCCGCCATTGCGGAAGCGCTCGCGCGACTGCGCGAGCGGGGCGTGCGCGACATCGCCGTGTTTCCCCTCTACCCGCAGCACAGCTCCGCGGCCACGGAGTCGTCGGTCGAGGCCGTCCGCTCTGCGGCAGCCGGATCTGGCGTCACGTTGAGCGTCGTGCCGGCCTTCTTCGACCACCCTCGCTTCATCGAGGCCGTCGCCGGGGCCGCCAGGCCCGCGCTCGACGCCGCCGCACCGGAGCGAGTGGTCTTCAGCTTCCACGGCCTCCCGGAGCGACAGGTGCGGAAGGCCGATACAAGCGGGCGCTGCTTTGTCGATCCCGACTGCTGCCTTGAACGTCGCGACGGCGGAATCGACTGCTACCGCGCGCAGTGTATCGCGACTGCGCAGGCGGTTGATGATGCGCTCGCGATTCCCGAGGAGCAGCGCGTGGTGGCCTTTCAGTCGCGTTTCGGGCGCGAACGCTGGATACGGCCGCACACAGACCGCGTGCTCGCCGAGCTTGCCCGCGAGGGCGTGCGACGAGTCGCTGTGATCATGCCCGGCTTTGTCGCGGACTGCCTGGAGACGCTCGAGGAGATCGGCATTCGTGGGGCTGCCACCTTTCGCGAGCACGGCGGCGAGCAGCTATCCCTCGCGCCCTGCGTCAACGCCAGTGACCTGTGGGCGGATGCGCTTGTCGCGATCGCCCGGGAGTCGAACCCGGGTCTCGACTGCGGCGAGGGATAGGCACGGCGTCACCCTCCTGGGAAGCGTCCCCGGCTGGGCATTGTGGAAGCTATGCGCTGGCATGCGCTGTAACCCAAAGAAAAGATTAGGTTGACCTTTATTTTGATCTTAGTCTAGACTCCCGCTCGGACTCAGTACCTGCATGTTGGGACTCGCCCTGGACGCCACCTCTGGAGCCCGTCGGCTCCTCGCGGGCCTTGCCTCGCCCGGCGCCTCCAGCCTGGACACATCCCTGGGCGCGCTCGTGCGGGGCCAGCCCCTTCGCTGGCTCGTGGCCGCTGCCGTGGTGGCCGGGGCGGCCGCGGCGGCCATCGCGATCGCCGACGGCGCGCTGCTGGTCAACGGGTTCGGCGAGGTCGTTCGCCGCCCCGAGTTGCTGCTCCTTCTCCTCGGCGGCTACGCAGCGGCGTTCGTGCTGCGGGCGGTTGCCTGGAAGGGGCTCCTCGGCCGCGCCGGGTCGGGAGTGGCCGGCGGCCGGCTACTCGCCGTCCTGCACGCCGCCCTCTTCGCCAACCACGCCCTGCCCGTGAAGGCAGGGGAGGTGCTCCGTCCCTATCTCGGAGCGCGCGCCGGCATTGATGCGACGGACGCAACCGTCTCCACCGCCGTGGCTCGCCTGCTCGACTTCGCAGCCCTGTTCGCCATCGCCGTCGCCCTCATCCCCCTGACCGCGGGCGTCGACGGCCTCACGGTTCTGATCGCCCCCGCTCTCCTGCTAGCGGCCGTGGCGAGCGCCCTGCTGTGGCTTCGCGTGACGAGCGTCACGTGGTCCCGCTTCGCGGCCCTTGAGCGGGTCTGGACGCGCTCAAGGGAGGCGCTCCGCGCACTCTCGCCTCGCGCCGTCCTCGCCGCCTTCGCCCTGACTGTTCCCAGCTGGCTGCTCGAATCGGTCGTCGTCTACGCGGCCGCCCACGCCCTCGGTTTCGAGCTCTCCCCGCAGGCTGCCATGGCCGTCACTGCCTTCACCATCCTCTTCCAGGTCTTCCACCTCACCCCCGGCGGCATCGGTGTCTACGAAGCGAGCATGACCGCCGCCCTTCAGGTGCAAGGCATGCCCGGCGGCGAGGCGCTCACGCTCGCCGTGCTCACGCACGGCCTCAAGTTCGCCTATGCCTTCGGCGTCGGCGGGCTCCTGACGCCACTGGCCTTTGGTGGTCTGCCGACGCTCGGGCGGCTGCGCGGCAGCCGGGACGACCCGAAGCCCGCCAGCCGTTTCGAGAACATCGCAGCGCGTCTCTGGAACGTCCTCAACGAGGGCAAGCCGTTCACGCCCGTCTTCGTCGTCGGGACGCTCGTCCTGCTGGGCCTACCTCACCTAACCGATGGGGGCTACTGGGCGCGGCAGGGACTCGCGCTTGCCGCCCTGCTCCCACTCTTCGTGGTCTTCTATCGGTACGCCTTCCCCCTGCGCCTTCGAGCGGGCCTCTGGGTGCTGCTTGCCGTTTGCCTGGCCCTCTTCCGCTTCGTCGACCCGGTGGCGATAGGGCTCGTGCTCGCGCTCTACCTCGGCTTCACCGTCGTGCTCTGGGGGAGCATCTACTACCACCTCCGCATCGGGACGCCCTGGACGAACGGCTTCCGCTTCTGGCGGCTCGTCCTGGAGAACCCGGATCCCACCAGCGGCAACTTCCTCGAGCAGGTTCCGAAGCTGCTCATCCTCGTCCTGCTCTCCGGCTTCCTCGTTGAGAACCCTGGTCCGCTGTCAGTCGTGGCCGTCGAAGGGTTCATCCTGGGCGCTGCCGTCCTCGCTGTACTGACCCACCAGTGGTGGTTCACCTGGGCGCCCCCGGACCCGCTCGCGCCGACCCATCTTCGGAACGAAAACGCCCCCATCTCCCGCCGGGTCGTCGTTATCGCCATCGACGGCTGCCGCCCTGACCGCCTCGCCGAGGCGCATACGCCCTACATCGACCGCCTCGCCGCCGAAGGACTCGTCTGCAACGACATGCGCACCGTCTACCCCGCGCGCACCGTCACCGCCTTCACCTCGATGCTGACGGGCGCCCCTCCGCGCGTACACGGCATGCGCAGCAACTTCGTGCCCTTCCTCGGCATGAACTGCGATTCCATCTTCGATGCGCTCAAGGCGGGCGGCTTGCACGGCCGCATGGTCGGCATCGCCCACCTCGTCGACTCCTTCGGCGAACAGACCGTCGAGACCGTCACGGCGGTCACGCCCAACGAGGAGATCGACGACGCACTTGTGTCGCGCGCGAAAGCAGTGCTGGAAGGCGAGGACCCCGACCTGCTGGTTCTGCAGACCCTCTCCGTCGACCAGACGGGCCACGCGCGTGGCAGCTACTACCCGGAGTACCTCGAGCGCATTGAGGCCACTGACCGGCTCATCGAAGGATTCCTCGGTTGGTGTCGGGTGGAGGGATACCTCGAAGGCGCCACCGTCATCGTCATGTCCGACCACGGGCAGGGGAAGGGCATCGGCGGACACGGACATCTCACCGAACCGGAGAAGCGCGTCCCCTTCATCGCCTGGGGCGAGGGCGTGCCGGCCGGCGCCCGCATGGAGGGTCCGCGCAGCCTCCTCGATGTCGCGCCCACGATCGCCTACTACCTCGGCGTCCCGCCCCCGGGGCAGTCGGTCGGACAGGTGCTGTTCACGCCCGAGGGCGTGTCGGAGCAGGGCCAGGGGCCACTCGCCATCATCATCCCCGCCTACAACGAGGCGGAGGCGCTCCCCGACGTCCTCGCCCGCATCCCCCGGCGTGAGCTCGGCGCCGCCGCCGTCATCGTCGTGGACGACGGCTCGACCGACGCCACGGCCGAGGTCGCCGAACGCGAGGGCGCCGACCTCGTGGTCCGGCACCGGCAAAACCAGGGCCTCGGGGCAGCCCTGCGAACCGGTCTCGAGACCGCCCGCGGGCTCGATGCCCGCGCCGCCGTCTACCTCGACGCCGATCTCGAGTACGACCCCGCGGAGATCCCGGCGCTGCTCGCCCCCATCGAAGGCGGCGAAGCCGACTACGTCCTCGGCTCACGCTTCCTTGGGAAGCGGGAGGGCCACAGGCTCTTCCGTTCGCTGGGCAATCGCGTCTTCACGTTCGCGCTGAGCATCGTCGCCGGCCGGCGCATCTCCGACGGCCAGACGGGTTTCAGGGCCTTCTCGGCAAGGGCGCTCAACGTCGCCGAGATCGTCCACGACTACAACTACGCCCAGGTCCTCACGCTCAACCTGCTGCACAAGGGGATGCGCCTCGCCGAGGTTCCCATCACCTACCGCTGCCGAACGCGGGGGCACTCCTTCATCAACGCCAACTACCTCTGGCGCGTGCCCCTCGGCATGGCGCGAGAGGTGCTCGGAAATCACGCCTGACGCGCCTGCAGGGCGCAGGAAAAGGAGTCAAGGAAATGCAAGTGCTCTTGGCAAGCAGGGGTTGGCTCGTCGCCACCGTGGCAGTCGTTGCCCTGGTAGGAGTGGTCGTCGCTTGTGGCGGCGACGACGGTGAGGACCGCCCCGGTTCGGTAGAGGTCATCGAGGACGGGACGGGCTCCGCATCCGGGTCAGCCTCTGGTTCGGTGTCGGGCTCCGTCTCCGGCACGGGAACCGGCTCTGCGTCCGGCACTGGCACCGGGACAGGGACCGGCACCGCGTCCGGAACGGGCACCGGCACCGGCACGGCTTCGGGCACGGGAACGGGAACGGGCCCGACATCTGGTACGGGAACCGGTACCGGGTCTGGCACGGCTTCCGGAACCGCCTCGGTCTCGGGAACCTCGGAGCCCAGCGACGCCGTCTCCGCGGCGATGGGCGAGTACCAGCCCGTCTCCGACGTCGACTCCCACGCCGCGGTCGTGCTCGACGTCTGCGAGATCAACGGCCTCCTGCCGAAGGACGCCCCCCTCGACTACGACGCCATCGAGCGCGTCTACACCGAGGGCGGGAGTTCGGTGAAGGGCGACGGCTCCATCCGCACGCTTGCCGGCTTCGCCCGCACGGAGCGAGACGAGCGCATCTGGAACGACTACGTCGCCTACTACGACGACCCAACCTGGCTCGACACCTTCGTCATGGGCGCCATCGAAGGCACGGGCGCGTTCGCGGGCGAGTCCGACCTCGTACGCCGCCAGGGCATTCAGAAGGGCATCCAGAACCAGATCATGGTCGCCTGGGCGGTCCACGAGCTGGTTGCCGCCCTCGGCAAGGCCGCGGACGGTAGCTTCGACCCCGCCTCCGGCGCGCCCCACAACTGGGACGAAGGCTGGGCCTTCTACCACGGCGCCGAACCCGGCTGCGGGCCGTACGCCACCGCCGACAAGCGCGGCGGCAACTTCGGCACCGGCACGGCCGTGAACGACGCCCTTGCGGCCGCCTTCACCGAAGGCGTCGAGGCCCTCGTCGATGGCAGTGCCGCCGGCGGCGGCATCGCCACCGCCAGGATCATGCAGCAGCTCACCATCACCTACGTGCAGGCGACCATCCGCTACGCCCACGTGATGGACGGCGACCTGGAGGCGGGCGACACCGACGCCGCCCGCGTGCACCAGGCCGAAGGCTGGGCCTTCTACCGCGTCATCGAACCGCTCGTCGCGGGCGTCGACGCCGATGCGGCCGCGACCATCGCTTCGTACTACGACCTCTCGGCTGGTCCCCCCAGGGCTGGCGCCGGAGACGCCGTGCAGGCAGCGCTTGAGTCCGTCTATTCCGGCCTTGGCATCACCGCCGCGCAGGTCGGCGAACTGCAGTAGCACACGGGGCGCCGGCGACAGCCCTCGGTCGCCGGCGCCCCTCCAAGGAAGGAAACAGCAACATGAAAGTCACCGTCGCAGGCTACGGATCCGTCGGCAGCTACGTGGCCGGGCTGTTCACTGACCACGAACTGGCCATCTACGACCCGCCCCTGGGCTTCGGCACGATCGACGACCTCAGCGATACCGACTTCGTCGTCGTCTGCGTGCCCACGCCCCAGCTGCCATCGGGAGATTGCGACACGTCGATCGTCGAGGAGGTCGTGGGGCTCTCCGATCCGCGGGTCGCGGTCGTCTGCCACAGCACGGTGGCGATCGGGACGACCGAACGGATCATCGCCGAGACGGGCAAGCGGGTCGTGTTCATGCCCGAGTACGCGGGGGAGGCGGACGACCATCCCCTGCGGGATCCGGCCAACCGTCGGTTCCTCATCTACGGCGGCCACGACCCCGCCGCCTCCGCCGTCCGGGAGCTCTACGAGACGGCCTACGGGCCCGGGCTGCGTCACTACCGTGTGCCACCGACCACCGCCGAGGTGGTCAAATACATGGAGAACGCCTTCCTCGCCACGAAGGTCGCCTTCTGCAACGAGTTCTTCGACCTCTGTGAGACGGTGGGCGTGGACTACGAGTGGGTGCGCCTCCTCTGGCTGCAGGACGACCGTATCAACTCCAGCCACACCGTCGTCACCGCCGAGCGCGGCTACGGCGGTCAGTGCCTCCCCAAGGACATGGCCGCGGTCAGCGCGACCGCCCGCTCGCTGGGCTCGCCGATGGCGATCCTCGAGGCCGTCCAGGAGGCCAACGCCCTCCACCGCGCCCGGGGCGAGGCCGAGACGGACCTGCTGGAAGCCGTCGCACAGGGAGCGAGCTGATGGCCGAGAAACGCTTGAAGATCGGGAAGGTCCGCCCGTGCGACTGCGGACAGCACTCGTCGGTGGTTCTGCACGAGTGCGGCGGCAAGACCCGCGTGCGGGTGCCAGTGCACTCCGACATCGCGGACTGGTTCGCCCCCGACAAGGATGGCGTTCGGTGCCTCGTCGCAGGTGTCGACGACATCCTGCGGGGGATCGGGTGGGAACCTCGGGCTGTCGTCCTGACCTGCGACGAGGACCGGCAGGGGCACATCTGGCTGCGCCTCTGGAACAACGGCGCCGAGACCGACATCGAGTGTGAGCCGGGCGTGGCCCTGCTCGTGGCGGAACGGATCGGGCTACCAATCCTGCTCGCGGATGGAGCTGCCGAGGCGGCCAGGAAGACCGCCATTCCCGATGTGTATCACGAGGCGCTGGCGGAACTGGGACTGCTGGACAAGTCCTCCGACTGATCCGGCGGCCGTGGTCGGCGCTGGCTTTCCCTCCCCGGATCCCGGTCCAGCGTCGCCCAGGCCGCCAGCGCCAAGCCGCCCAGCGTCAGCCACAGGACCGTGAGCACCCACGTCTCCGTTGTCCACGAGGTGTACTGCGGGAAGAGCCTCGACACCCCCTGGAAGAGGTTGGCCCCCATGTCGAACGGGTCGACGGCGATGACGACCTCGCGTGACCTCCCCGCCTCGGCCAGGGCGGCCGTGACGCCCAGGGAGTAGAGGCCCAGCACCCCGAGGGCCTTCCGCCCCCACCGGCCCCATCGCATGGCCAGGAGCGCCAGCGGGATGGGCAGCAGCGGGAACACCGTCACGAGGGTCCGGCCCGGGAACCACCAGCCCATCATCGTGATCACGACGAACGTCGCGATCAGCACTTGCACCACGACAAGGCCCAGCACAAGGCGCAACCGCGCATCGCCCCGGAAGAGCAGCACAGCCCCCGGCACCACCGCGAACAGTACGGGCGCCCAGCGCGCCACGCCGAAGCGCCGGTCGATGAGCAACCCCCAGAGGCGGTAGACGCGATCGCCGATCTCGACGTGCTGGCCGATCGTGCTGGCGGTGGTCTCCCCCGCATAGATGACGTTCACGTTGTAGGGCGTCAGCGACTCGTACACGACGAGGTGGAAGGCTGCGTAGGCAGCCGCGGACACAGCCGCGCCCGCCAACAGGGCAACCCTTCCCGAAGGGTAGGCCCGCCACAGCACGTACAGCGCGACCAACGCTGCGAGCGGCGCGTACTTCGCTCCCAGCCACGGCAGCACCGAGAGCAGCAGGACGATGGCTAGAACCGACCTGACTGAGAGTCGCTGCTGGCGCGTTGCCACGAGCAAGGCGCCGACAAGCGCGACACCGGCCGGGATCTCCGGGTAGATCTCCGACGAGTAGATGAACGCGGTAGCTGTGAGCCCCACGGCGGCAGTCGCCAGCCAGACCAGCACCGGCCGGCCACCGGTGAGCCGTAACGCCAGCACGTACGCCAGCGTCCACGTCAGCGCTGCGATCAGGACGAGTTGGAACTGCGCGCCGGTCAACCCTCCCAGCGCGAATCCCGGCAGCAGGAGTACGGAGAGTCCAGGGTTGTGCGGACTCAGCACCCGTCCGTCGTCGAGCGGCGCCGATTGCCGCCAGAGGCCGTCCGGGTGGTCGAAGAACGACTCGTACGAGTGCGTGTCGTATTGGTTCCGAAGGTCGAGGTTGCCGTCCTGCAGCAGGCTCTGCGTCGTGATCAGGTAGAACGGCTCGTCGCCCGTGATCGACGCCCCGCGGCTCGCCCGGATGTCGATGGAAGCGCTGTAGGCGAGCGTCAGCACGACGAACAGCGCGACCGCACCCGTCAGTGCGGGCCGCGCCCTCGCCTGGGTCAGGAGTCGGCGCGCCCGAGCGGGCAGTTCTGCCTCACGTCGCATGACATGGCCATTGTGGCGGTTGGCGAGGGCACACGTGGTCGCCCTAGTGTCGCTCCCTGGAGAGCCCTTCATGACCGTGTGCTGGGGTCACACACTTCGGCAAGACTCAGGGAACATTCCTACTGCACAACCGCAGTCCACTCCGCCCCTGACAGCTTCGTCTGCTCGTTCGTGAACGAGGTCACCCTCGCCCCCGGCGCCGCCACGCGATCCCGATGCCCGGGACAGTCCCCTGCGCGGCGGCGGGCTGAGGGGGCGGCCGACGGCGGTCCGGGTACTGTCTACCGTCAAGTTTGGCCGAAAATGGTGGGCCACCCTTCGCCAACCGGACCAGTGAGGTCTTCATGTACCCCTAGGGTGGGTGAGGTAATTCGGTCTATTGCCTGCTAGCGTGGCGTGAGCCAGGA
>DAOUID010000013.1:0-16603 GCA_034428315.1 Dehalococcoidia bacterium | reverse complement strand
TCCTGGTAGCGGTTCATGCGCTCCTCGGGGTCTTCGATGGCGGCGAGCTCGTTGCGATAGCCGAGCTTGACCTGCCCCTCGAGGCCCATGCCGCCAAACTCGCCGGTGGGCCAGGCGGCTGCGAAGAAGGGCTCCTTCGTGTTCCCCCCGACCATGGCCTGCGCCCCGAGGCCGTACCCCTTGCGGATGAAGATGGCGACGTGCGGAACGGTGAGGTTGGCGCCGGTGACGAAGAGGCGGGCGGAGTGGCGGGCAAGGGCGGTCTTCTCGACCTCGGGGCCGACCATCATGCCGGGGGTATCGACGAGAAAGAGGATGGGGATGTCGAAGGCGTCGCAGAGCTGCATGAAGCGGGCGCCCTTGTCGGCGCCGTCGCTATCAACGGCGCCGCCGAGGTGGACCGCGTTGTTGGCGACGACGCCGATGGGCCGCCCCTCGATGCGGATGAGCGACGTGACCATGCCGATCCCGAAGTGGGGGCGCAGCTCGAGGACGGAGCCGCTGTCGGCCATGGTCTCGATGATGGCGCGCAGGTCGTAGGCGCGGAGGCGGTTTTCGGGCACGAGGGTGCGGAGGATGCGCTGGTCGGCGCACTCCCACTCGTCGATGGGCCCCTGGAAGTAGGAGAGGTACCGCTTCGCGGCCTCGACGGCTTCCTCCTCGTCCTCGACGGCGATATCGACGACGCCGTTCGGGACCTGCACGTCCATGGGGCCGATCTCCTCGGGGGTGAAGACACCGAGGCCGCCGCCCTCGACCATCGCGGGGCCGCCGAGGCCGATGTTCGAGTTGGCGGTGGCGATGATGACATCGCAGCAGCCGAGGAGGACGGCGTTGCCGGCGAAGCAGCGCCCGGAGGTGACGCCGACGAGGGGGACGAGGCCGCTGAGCTTCGCCATGGTCGCGAAGGTGGGGGTGTCAAGGGGGCGGTAGCCGCCGATGACGGGCGCCTCGGCGGCGGCCTCGCCACCCTCGCGGCGGCCGCCCGTGCCCGCCCGTCCGCCACCGCCCTCGGTGAAGAACACGACCGGGCGGCGCCACCGGCCCGCGAGCTCCAGCATGCGGTCGGTCTTGGGGTGGTTGACGGCGCCCTGCGTGCCGGCGAGCACGGTGTAGTCGTAGGCGAGGACGACGCAACGGGCGTCCTCGTCGTCGAAGTACTGGCCGTTTACGGAGCCGACGCCCGTGATCATGCCGTCGGTGGGGAAGCGGCGAACGACTTCCTCGAGGGGAAGGCCGGTGCCGGGGGTGAGGGCGAGCGAGCCGTGCTCGACGAAGGTGCCGGGATCGCAGAGGTCGTCGACGTTCTCGCGGGCGGTGCGCTGCTTCGTGCGGCGCCGCCTGGCGACGGCGTCGGGGCGGTTCTCGTCGAGGGTAGCGGCGTGGCGCCCGTGGACCTCGGCGAGGTCGGGACGGACGAAGTCGAGGTCCACGGCTTCGTCGGCCGCCTCGCCGCCATGCTCGACATCGCCTTCATCGATGAGGATGACGGGGTGGCCCTCGTAGATGGTGTCGCCGGCGGAGACAGTGACCTCGCGGACGACGCCGCTGGCTTCGGCGTGGACCTCGTGCTCCATCTTCATGGCGTTCATCACGAGGAGGAGCTGGCCCTCGCGCACGGCGTCGCCCTCGACGACATCGATGGTGACGATGGTGCCCTGCAGCGGCGCGAGAACGGCGTGGACGCCCTCGGGGACATCCACTGAAGGAAGGATGTCGAGCTCGGGTTCGGGGGCGGCGATAGCGGGGCCGCCCTCCTTGCCATGGACGAGCACGGCGAGGGGGTCGCTCTGGTCGACGATGACGCCCGCCTGGCCGGTAGCAGCAGAAGCAGAACCCGCGGCACGCTCGAAGAAGCGGCGGGGGTGGGTGGCATTGATGGGGTCGACGAGGGCGGCGACGTGGTCGTCGACGAAGCGGGTGTAGGCGCGTCCGGCCGCGAGGTCGGGGTGGGCGAGGATGGTCTGCAGGAGGTCGACGTTGGTGGCGACGCCCTCGATGCGGAAGTCGGCCAGTGCACGGGAGGTGCGGCGGAGGGCGTCGGAGAGGTTGGGGGAGGGGGAGTAGCCGATGACCTTGGCGAGGAGGGAATCGAAGGCGGGGCTCGTATGGAAACCGGCGTAGCCGAAGGTGTCGGTGCGGACGCCGGGGCCGGAGGGGATGTCGAAGGCGGTGAGGGTGCCGCCGGAGGGCCGGGTTGAGCCGTCGGCGGCCATGGTCTCCATGTTCACGCGGGCCTGGACGGCGTAGCCGCGGGGGGAGGGGGCGTCGCGTTGCGACAGGCCGAGGTCGTCGAGCAACTCGCCGGACGCGAGACGGAGCTGGAGCTGGACGAGGTCGACGCCAGTGACCTCCTCGGTCACGGTGTGCTCGACCTGGAGGCGGGCGTTCGTCTCGATGAACCAGAACTCCCCGGGGTGGCCATCGTCGTCGGTGGCGACGATGAACTCGAAGGTGCCGAGGTTGCGGTAGGCGCTGGCCTTCGCGAGGCGCACGGCGGCGGCGGTGATGCGATCGCGCAGGTCGGGGGGAAGGGCGGGGGCAGGGGCGATCTCGATGAGCTTCTGGTGGCGCCGCTGGATGCTGCAGTCGCGCTCCCCGAAGTGCGTGATCGCGCCGCCCTCATCGCCGGCGATCTGGACCTCGACGTGGCGGGCGCGGGGGATCCAGCGCTCGACGTAGAGGCTGGGGTCGCCGAATGCCTGGCCCGCTTCGGAAGCGCAGCGCTCGAAGGCGGCGTCGATCTCGGAGGCCTCGGAGATGGTGCGCATGCCGCGCCCACCGCCACCGCCGACGGCCTTGATGAGCATGCCGGCGCCCTCGGGGAGGTCGGCGAAGAAGGCGTGCGCCTCCTCGACGGTTGCCGCGTGGGAGAGGCCGGGAACGACGGGAACGTCGCTTTGCTCGGCGAGAGCGCGGGCCTGGGTCTTTGCGCCGAAGAGGTCGAGCGTCTCAGGGCGCGGCCCGGCGAACGTGAGGCCGGCCTCCTCGCAGGCGCGGGCGAGGGCCGCGCTTTCGGCGAGGAAGCCGTAGCCCGGGTGGACGGCGTCGCAGCCGGCTCGCTGGGCGGCGGCGACGAGCTGGGCGATATCGAGATAGGGCGCGACGCCGCGGCCATCGAGGGGACGCACGGCATCGGCCTTGCGGGTATGGAGGTTGCGGGCGTCGTCCTCGGAGTGCACGGCCACGGTTCGGATGCCGAGATCAGCGGCAGCCCGCATGATGCGGATGGCGATCTCGCCACGGTTGGCGACAAGCAGACTCTCGATGGGCACGGTTCGTTCCTCCGGGACGCGCTTCCAGCGAGGGCCGATCCTACCAGCGCGATGGACACGAAGGCGGCTGGGCTGCACGGCGTCTAGTGACTGGCGGTCGGTGGTCGGTGGTCGGCGTGGGGGTACGTATCATCGGCGGCCAGCGGCGCAGGGCATCGATGCCGTGCCGCGAGGGGTAACGGCGATGACGGATGCAACGGGGACACCCAGCTCGGAGGACCTGGCGAGGATGGCGGTTGAGCTGCGCAACTGGGGGCGCTGGGGGGAGGACGACGAGCGGGGGGCGCTGAACCTGATCACGGACGGGAAGCGCGCGCAGGCGGCGGCGCTGGTGCAGGAGGGGCTCTCGGTGAGCTGCGGAAACGAACTGCCGGTGTCGCGGGGGCTGGAGCCAAGGCCGGCGCAGCACCAGATGATCGTCGGCGGGGACCAGGTAAGCGCGGAGGCTCGCTTCGCGTTCTGCCTCGACTCCTTCACCATCGCGCCCCACGGGCCGGCGACGACGCACCTCGACGCGCTCTGCCACATGTTCTACGAGGGGAAAATCTACAACGGCTTCAGCAAGGACGAGGTGCGCACCGACGGGGCTCAGAAGGCCAGCATCATGGCGGGGGCGGACGGCATCGTGAGCCGGGGCGTGCTGCTCGATATTCCCGCGGCCCGCAGGGTGGAGTGGCTGGAGCCGAGCGAGCGCATCACCGTCGCGCAGCTGGAAGCGGCGGAAGAGCGGGAGGGTGTGCGGGTGGAAGCGGGCGACATCCTGCTGGTGGCCACGGGACGGCAGGGACGGGAGGGGTCGAGGGGGCCGGGGGCGCCGTGGGACGGGCTGGCGGGGCTGGACGCAAGCTGCCTGCCATGGCTCCGGGAGCGGGACGTGGCGGTGGTCGGCTGCGACGGCATCACGGACGCGACGCCGAGCGGCATCGACGAGTGGCCGATGCCGCTCCACCAGGTGCTGATCGCGAACATGGGCGTCCACCTGATCGACAACGTGTCGATCGAGCGGCTGGTGGCGGCCTGCCGGGAGCGGAACCGGTACGAGTTCCTGTTCTCGCTGGCGCCGCTGCGGCTGGAGGGAGGCACGGCCTCGCCGGTGAACCCGCTGGCAATCTTCTAGTGAGTAGTGACTGGTGAATAGTGGTTGGTGGCGGTTGGGCGGGGTGTGGGGGACGTATCATCGGCGGGCAGCGGCGCGCCAATGAATCGGCGTGCCGCGGGGAGCGACGGCGATGACGGATGGAACGGGAACACCGACCCCGGACGAACTGGCGCTGATGGCGGTTGAGCTGCGGAACTGGGGGCGGTGGGGGGACGACGACGAGCGGGGAGCGCTGAATCTGATTACGGACGAGAAGCGCGCGCAGGCGGCGGCGCTGGCGCGGGAGGGGCTCTCGGTGAGCTGCGCGCGGGCGCTGCCCGTGACGCCGTCGATGGAGAACCAGCATCCCGCCCAGCACTTCATGATCAGCGGCGGGGACCAGGTGAGCGAGGACAGCCCGTTCGCGTTCGCCTCGGACTACATCGGCATCGCGCCACACGGGATGGCGACGACGCACCTCGATGCGCTCTGCCACATCTTCTATGGGGGCAAGATCTACAACGGCTACAGCAAGGACGAGGTGCGGACGGACGGGGCGAAGAAGAACAGCATCATGGCGGGAGCGGAGGGCATCGTGAGCCGGGGGGTGCTGCTCGACATCCCGGCAGTGCGGGGCGCTGAGTTCCTGGAGCCGGGCGAGCGCATCACCATCGCGGAGCTGGAGGCGGCGGAGGGGCGGCAGGGGGTACGGGTGGAGGCGGGCGACATCCTGCTGGTCTACACGGGGCGGGACCGGCGGAAGGAGTCGCGTGGCCCGCAGGCGATGTTCGACGGGCTGGCGGGGCTGGATGCAGGCTGCCTGCCGTGGCTGCGCGAGCGCGACGTGGCCGTACACGGCTGCGACGGGGTGACGGACGCGCTCCCGAGCGGCATCGACGGGTGGGCGATGCCGCTCCACAGCGTCGCGATCGCGAACATGGGCGTGCACCTGATCGACAACATGAACCTGGAGGGGCTGGTGGCGGCCTGCCGCGAGCGAAACCGGTACGAGTTCCTGTTCGTGCTGGCGCCGCTGCGCCTGGAGGGGGGCACGGCCTCGCCGCTGAACCCGCTGGCGATCTTCTAGTGACTGGTGACTGGTGGTTGGTGACTAGTGGCCCGTGGTTGGTGGTTCGTGCCGTTTCAGCCGGCTGTGGGTGGTGGGGGCCCACGTGCCCGTGGGGACGCAACTCCTAGGTGGCGAGCATGCGGCCGGCTTCGCGGATCTCCTCAAGGTAGTAGGGCGGGGTGGTGAGGAGGACGAGGCGGTCGACGTCCTTCTGCTCGAGGGCGGCGCGGGCGGAGCCGTCGGCGCGGACGTAGGGCTCGCTGAGGCCGGCGAAGACGGTCAGGAGAAAGTCGTCGGGGTTACGGCCGGAGGCGGCGTGCTCGCGACGCGCGATCTCGGCGAAGGCCGCGAGCCGGGGGTGGCCGGCCTGCGTGTTGAAGCCGTCGGCGTGGCGCCCGGCGATCCCGGCCATGCGCGGTCCCCAGCCGCCGACGACGATGGGCGGGGGGACCCCGGGGCGGTTGAAGCCGTGGGCGTCGCGGAGCTGGAAGTGCTCGCCGTCGAACGTGGCGCGCTCGCCCGACCACAGATGGCGCAGCACCTGGGCGGCCTCGGCGACCTGGGCGGCGCGGACGCGGTCGGGGGGCACGGGGCGGCCGATCATGGTCTGCTCGGGGGCGTAGGGGAGGGAGGGGCCGCCGCCCGCGCCGAGGCCGAGGATGAAGCGGTTGCCGCTGACCTCCTGGAGGGTGGCGGCCATGTTGGCGAGGAGGCCGGGGTGGCGGTTGGCGACGTTGAGGACGAGCGTGCCGAGCATGACGCGCGAGGTGGCCTCGGCGATGCCGGTGAGGGTGACAAGCGCCTCGGGGACGCGGCCGCTGTTGTAGTCGGGGTCGCGCAGGTGGTCCCAGGTCCAGATACCGTCGAAGCCGGCGTCCTCGGCGACGACGGCGGCCTCGCGCATCTGGGCGTAGGTGGCGCCGAAGGGCATCAGGAGGAGGTCGGTCTGCACGGTGGGCAGGATAGCGGAGGCAGGCGGCGGGCGCGTTCGTAGAATGCGAGCGGAGGGACGACATGGCTGAAGAGACGCTGCTGGACGAGGAGTTGCAGGTAATCCGGGACCTGTCGAGGGAGCGGATGCCGCCGCCGGTGCTGGAAGCGATGGAGCTGGCGATCGAGGAGATCGAGGCGGCGACGATCGGGAAGGCGCTGGACGTGGGGGCAGAGGCGCCGGAGTTCGAGCTTCGCGACGTGACCCACGACCGCACCGTGAGCCTGCGCGAGGCGCTGGCGGAGGGGCCGGTGGTGCTGTCGTTCTACCGGGGCGAGTGGTGACCGTACTGCAATATCGAGCTGCAGGGTCTGCAGCGACGGCATGGCGAGATCCGCGAGCTTGGGGCGACGCTCTTCTTCATCGGACCGGAGACGGAGGAAGACGCGGGCAAGCTGCTGGGGAAGAACGAGACGGACATCCCGGTGCTCAGCGACATCGACGGGGCAGTGATGGACGCCTACGGCCTGAGCTTCGACCTGCCTGAGCGGCTCAGGGAGATGTACCGCGGGCTGGGGTTCCCCGACCGGAATCCAGCGACGGGGTGGCGGCTGCCTGTTCCGGCGACGTTCGTGATCGACCAGTCGGGGGTGATCCGGTCGCGGCACTGCCTGGCGGATTACCGCTACCGGATGGAGCCACGCGACGTGGTGGCTGCGGTCAGGGAGCTGTCGTCATGACGGTGGGAGAGCGGTTCCGAGTGGAAAGGAGCGAGGAGCGCCTCGCGGGGATCGAGCGGGCACTGGAGTTCCCCCTGCTGGCGCTGGCCTTGCTGATGGTCCCCCTGCTCCTGCTGCCGCTGACGACTGATGTGTCCGAGCAGGCCGATCGCTGGTTTCTGATCGCGGACTACGTCATCTGGGGCGTCTTCACGGTGGCCTTCGGGACAAAGCTGCTCGTCGCCCCCGACCGGGTGCGATACGTGCGGACCCATCCCTTTGAGGTGGCGATGGTCGTGCTCCCCTTCCTGCGGCCACTGCGACTCTTGCGACTGCTCACGTTCCTGCGGCTCGTCGCGGTGCTGGGGCTGAACACCGGCATCATCCGGTCGTTCTTCCTGCGACGGGGCACCGCGTTCGTGGTCGCCTGCCTGTTGGTCGCGGTGGTGGGCGGGGGAAGTCTCGTCTTCGCCGCCGAACAGAACCACTCGGAGAGCGAGATCACGTCCCTCGGAGACTCGGTGTGGTGGGCGCTCGTTACGCTGACGACTGTGGGGTACGGCGACTACGCGCCGGTGACGCCGGTTGGGCGGGGGGTGGCGAGCTTCCTGATGATCTTCGGGATCGCGGCGCTCTCGGTCACGACCGCGTCTGTCGCGACACTGATGGTGAGAGAACCGCAGCAGCCAGCGCGCACCCCCACGCTCCGCGACCTGCGCATCAGGCAGCGTCAGCTTCGGGCGCGCCGATTGGCTCGGTGAGACATGGTGAAGCTCGCCGGGCGCATCACGGGATCGAGCCAGTTCGAGTACTTCATCATCGCCCTGATCCTTGGGAACGGGGTGCTGCTGGGGATTGAGACGGTCCCCAACATCAAGGAGGGGTACGGCGCCTGGCTGAACGCCGGCCACTGGATCACGATCGGCATCTTCATCGTGGAGGCGGCGCTCAAGATGCTGGCGCTGGCACCGCATTCGGAGCGCTACTTCCGCGACAACTGGAACGTCTTCGACTTCACGATCATCGTCCTGTCGCTCATTCCGGCGGTGGGCACCTTCGCGGTCGTGGCGCGGCTGGCGCGGTTGATGCGCCTGCTGCGGCTGGTCTCGGCCGTACCGGAGCTGCGGCTGATCGTGACGACGCTGGTGCGCTCGATCCCGGGGATGCTGCACATCGTGGCGGTGATGAGCGTGCTGTCCTACATCTACGCGATCGTCGGCTACGAGCTGTTCCATGAGCACGACCCGGAGCACTGGCGGAACCTCGGCATCTCCCTGCTCTCGCTGTTCCGGGTGGTCACCCTGGAGGACTGGACCGACATCATGTACGTGGCGATGGAGCTGAACTCGTTCGCCTGGATTTACTTCCTGAGCTACGTGGTGCTGGGCTCGTTCGTGACAATCAACCTTTTCATCGCCGTCGTCATCAACAACCTGGACGAGGCGAAACGGGAGCGGCTGCAGCAGCTGGAGAGCGTGGGAACGCGCGACGAGCTGCTGGATGAGCTGCGGGCGGCGCGGGAGTCGCTCAGCCGGCTGGAGCGGCGGCTTTCGCAGGCGGAGAACCTGCCCGACCGGTGAGCGAGCCCGGAGTGCGGGCGGCGGCGGGCGCGGGTATGCTCCCGCGGCTGGGGGATGTATGCCGGAGGCACTCTCGCATCTGCGAATCTGCGACTTCACGGGGCAGCTGGCGGGTGCTGGGGCGACCCGCTTCCTGGCGGCCTTCGGGGCGCAGGTGATCCGCATCGAGGACCCGGTCAACCAGGGGCGGTGGGACATCCTGCGGGGGATGCCGCCGTATGTGGACGATCGTCGGGGGGTGGAGTTCGGCGGACCGTTCAACAACCACAACGTCGAGAAGCTGGGCGTGACGCTGAACCTGCGCACGGAGCGCGGGAAGGAGCTGCTGCGGGAGCTGGTGAAGGTCTCAGACGTGGTAGCGGAGAACTTCTCGGCGGGGGTGATGGAGCGGTGGGGGTTCGACTACGAGCAGCTGAAGGCGCTGCGTGAGGACATCATCTACGTCTCGAACTGCGGGTTCGGACACCGGGGTCCGTACCGGGACTTCAAGACGTGGGGTCCGATCGTGCAGGCGGTCTCGGGGCTGACCTTCAGCTCGGGGCTTCCCGACCAGCCACCGGCGGGGTGGGGCTACTCGTACATGGATCACACGGGCGCCTACTACATGGCGATCGCGATCCTGATGGCGCTGCGCCACCGGAACCGGACGGGGGAGGGGCAGTGGGTGGACCTCGGCTGCACAGAGGCGGGCGCAAGCCTGACCGGTCCGGCCATTCTCGACTACACGGTGAACGGGCGGCCGCTGCGGCGGCAGGGGAGCCCGAACAGCAATCGCAGCCAGTTCCCGGCGATGGCGCCGCACGGCATCTATCCCTCGCGGGAAGAGGACACGTGGGTCGCGATCTCGTGTCGCGACGAGCGCGACTGGCAGGCGCTGGGGGAAGTCACGGGGGAGGCGTGGACACAGGAGGGGCGGTTCTCGGACCTGCGGGGGCGGCTGGTGGCGGAGGACGCGCTCGACGAGCTGCTGGCGGGATGGACGCGGACGCGGGGGAACTTCGAGGCGGCGGCGCTGCTCCAGGGGGCGGGGGTCGCGGCGACGGCGGTGCAGCGTCCGCAGGAGCGCATCGACCAGGACCCGAACACGGCGGCATGGGGCCTGTGGCCGACCGTGAAGCACCGCGAGATGGGGGACGTGCGGGTCGACGGGCTGCCGGTGCATTTCTCGGAGACGGACTGGCGGATGGGGCGGGGCGGGCCCTGCCTCGGGGAGCACAACGAGGAGGTGTTCGGGGGGCTGCTGGGGCTGAGTGCGGAGGAGGTCGCCTCGCTGGCGGAGGAGGGCGTGCTGTGACGGAAGTCGCCAGTCAGCCGGGGCCGGGGGCGCTGGAGGGGGTGCGGGTCGTCGAGCTGTGCGACGAGCTGGGGATGTTCGCGGGCAAGCTGCTGGCGGACATGGGGGCGGAGGTGGTGAAGGTGGAGCCGCCGGAAGGAGACCGCACGCGCACGTACCCGCCGTTCGTGGACGACGAGCCGGGGCCGGAGCGCAGCCTCTACTTCTGGCACTACAACACGAGCAAGGCGGGCGTGACGCTGGACCTGGGCGAGGCGGACGGCCGGGAGCGGCTGAGGGCGCTGATCGACCGGGCGGACATCCTCCTGCAGAGCGGGGAGGCGGGGGCGGAGCTCGAGTACGAGGCGCTGCGGGAGACGAACGAGGGGCTGATCATGGTCACGTTGAGCCCGTTCGGGCGGGGGATGCCGCGGGGAGAGGAGGCGTGGACGGACCTGACGATTCTCGCGGGGGGCGGGCCGGTCTGGAACTGCGGGTACGACGACCACTCGCTGCCGCCGGTGCGGGGCGGGGGGAACCAGGGGTTCCACACGGCCAGCCACTACGCGGTGATGTCGGCGCTGGTGGCGCTGCTGTACCGGGACGAGACGGGGCGGGGGCAGCACATCGACGTGAACGCGCACGCGGCGGCGAACGTGACGACGGAGGCGGGCACGTACACGTGGCTGGTGGCGCAGAAGACGGTGCAGCGCCAGACGGGGCGGCACGCGGGGGTGAACCCGTCGATGCCGTCGCAGGTCCTGTGCTCGGACGGTCGTTACGTCAATACGGGCATCCCGCCGCGACGCCCGGAGTCGTTCGGGGCGGTCTGCGAGTGGCTCCGGACAGCGGGGCTGGCGGAGGAGTTCCTGGAGTTCCCGCTACTGGAGGAGGGGATGCGGCGGGAGCGCTTCGACATGTCGATGCTGCAGCAGGACGAGGAGCTGATGGCGATCTTCGGGGCGGGGCGCGCGGCGATGAACTTCCTGGCTTCGCGGCTGACGTCGTACGAGTTCTTCACGGGTGGTCAGCAGCGGGGGTTCCAGATAGGGATCATCTACTCGCCGGAGGAGGTGCTGGAGGACCCGCACTTCATCGCGCGGGGCTTCCCGGTGGAGGTGGAGCACCCGGAGCTGGAGCGGACGGTGACGTATCCGGGAGCGCCGTACCAGTTCGAGGCGTCGCCATGGCGCATCCGGAGGCGGGCGCCGCTGCTGGGGGAGGACAACGAGCGCGTGTTCGCGGAGCTGGCGGGGGACGGGGCCTAGGTAGGGCGGGCGGCCTCGACGGACTCCTCGGTGACGTTGTCGGGGAGCCAGTAACGTCTGAAAACGACGTAGCCGATGAACGCGAGCACGCCGGCGACGGGTCCAATCAGGTAGATGCCGAGCGGGTTCGCAGTCGTGGAGCCGATTAGCAGCAGGAGGGTCAGGATGCCCTGGCCAGCGGAGCCTGCGATCTTCTCCAGGGTCTGCTGGGTGGCGTAGAAGGTGGCTTCCCGACGTTCGCCCGTCCGTAACGTGTCGTAGTCGGTGATATCGGCGATGAGAGCATTGGGGAACGTCTGCACCGGGGCGAGGGCAATGCCGATGAAGACCGCATAGACAAGGGCCTGAGGCACCTCGGGGATGCCGGGGATTGAACCAGCGGCAGCGAAGAGTGGGAAGTAGATGCCCGCAAAGAGCATCCCCCAGCCGTAGACCTGACGCTTGGAGCGTCGACGAGCGAACACAACGGCGAATGGGAGGACCAGGACAAGCCCCCCAAGTGCCGACACGGAAATCAACATGACCATCTGGCCTGGCTCGTCCTGGCCGAGGATCGCCTCGGCATAGAAGGGCAGGGCCCCGGTGATGATCTGGATGCCAACGCTATAGAGGATGAACGAAGGCAGGAAGACGACGAACTGATCGTTGCGAAGGCAGGTGGTGATGGACTTCCAGATCGCGAGGCGTTCGGCAGGCTGGTCCTCGGCGTAGACCTCCTTCGAGACCTCGACCGAGCGCCGCCAGGCGCCCGAGAGCCCGACGTAGCGCGAGACGAGGGCGATGGCGGCGATCACGACAGCCATGCTCACGAAGCCGACGCTGTCGATCAGGAAACTGCTGAGGACGAAGGCAACGGCCGTGCCTACAACGCCAAAGACGACCTGCCACCCGACGATGCTGAGCCGGTCTTCGGCGCGCCGGGCGATCTCGGGCAGCAAGGATTCAAACGGCCCACCTGAGAGCGTGGAGAAGATGCTGAAGGCCCAGAAGATGGCGAACAGGTAGAAGACGTTTCGATAGGTCTCGCCAGGATCTGGTGGAATCCAGAAGAGCACGAAGAACACGACCATGAAAGGCGTGGCCGCGAGGACAAAGGGGATGCGCCTCCCGAGTCGCGTGCGGGTGCGATCGCTCCAGTAGCCGATGAGCGGGTCGTCGAAGGCCTCGATGAGACGGCCAACGACGAGGGCGGCGCCGATGGCGATAGCCGCTCCGCGACGCTCCACGTCGCCATCCTGATCGCCCAGATAGAAGTAGAGGAGCCAGAGGTCGCGGGTGCGGCCGAGGGCGTTCCCGCCGAGCGATCCGGACGCGAAGAGGAGGCGCGAAGCGAGTGGCATCCGGCCATTCATGCGGCTCCTCCAGCGGGTGGAGTGACGCCGCAGACGATACAGGAATCGGGTACGCCGTTAGGGGAGGGCCAGCATCCGTTCGAGGGCCACGAGGGACCACTCGCGCGTCTCGTCGTCGACCTTCACGCGGTTGATGACGTGGCCCCGGACGAGGCCCTCGAGGGTCCAGGCGAGGTAGGCGGGGTGGATGCGGTACATGGTGCTGCAGGGGCAGACGACGGGGTCGAGGCAGAAGACGGTCTTGTCGGGGTTCTCGTCGTTGAGGCGCTTGACGAGGTTGATCTCGGTGCCGACGCCCCAGGTGGAGCCGGCGGGGGCGGCGTTCACGGCCTTGATGATGCGCTCGGTGGAGCCGCTGGCGTCGGCGGCCTGCACGACCTCCCAGGAGCACTCGGGGTGGACGATGACGTTGACGCCGGGGTGCTCGGCGCGGGCCTGCTCGACTTGCTCGACAGAGAAGCGCTGGTGGGTGCTGCAGTGGCCCTTCCAGAGGATGACGCGGGCGCGCTCGAGCGCTTCGGACGTGTTGCCGCCGAGGGGCTGGCGCCAATCCCAGGTGACCATCTCGTCGAGGGGGATGCCCATCTCGTAGCCGGTGTTGCGGCCGAGGTGCTGGTCGGGGAAGAAGAGGACCTTCTCGCCGCGCTCGAAGGCGTACTCGAACGTCTTGGGGGCGTTGCTGGAGGTGCAGACGATGCCCTCGCGCTTGCCGACGAACGACTTGAGGCTGGCGGCGCTGTTCATGTAGGTGATGGGGATGACGCGGGCGGCGGGGTCGAGGGCGGCGGTCATCTCGTCCCAGGCGGCGTAGACATCGCCGGGGTCGGCCATGTCGGCCATGGAGCAGCCGGCGGCCATGTTGGGGAGGACGACGGAGACCTCGGGCGGGGTGAGGATGTCGGCGGATTCGGCCATGAAGTGAACGCCGCAGAAGAGGACGAACTCGATGCCCTGCTGGTCGGCGGCGTGCTGGGCGAGCTTGAAGCTGTCGCCGGTGAAGTCGGCGTACTGGATGACCTCGTCGCGCTGGTAGTGGTGGCCGAGGACGACCAGGCGATCGCCGAGGGCGGCGCGGGCGGCGCGGATGCGCTGGTCGACCTCCTCGGGCGGGAGGCCGAGGTAGCTGCGGGGGATGTCCTGCTGCCAGCTGACGAAGGCGGGCTCCTCGACGAGGGGGAGGGGCTCGAGGCGGTCGGTGGGGCAGGTGTCGGGGTCCGAGTAGAGATCGAGGAGCGTCGCGTGGTCGGAGGAGGGGGCGGTAGCGGTCATCGGACGATCCCCTTCGGGTGGGAGGCGGGACTTAGTGTCGCAGATACACTAAGTGTGAGGGGTAACTGTGCCACAGGAGGGGCGAGATCGTCAACGGCGGTTGGGTCAGGAGGAGGGCGGGCGCCAGCGGATGGTGGTCGGCTGCGTTCGCTCGAGGCGCTCGGCGGCGGTGCCGGCGAGCAGCTCGACGGTGTCGCCGGGGCGGAGATCGCCGCCCTCGAGAACACGGGCGTAGACGCGGCTGAAGCCAGGCCGCTCCTCCTGGTCCATGCACGAGAAGTCGCCCTCCAGGAACCACTGCGCATTCTTCCAGCAGGGTTCGGTGTAGCCGGTGACCTCGACGACGACAGCCTCGCCGAGGCGGAGGCGGGCGCCGGGGGTCACGCGGTCCCAGTCGATGCCCTCGGTGGTGACGTTCTCGCCGGTGGCGCCGGGGGCGATGGGGTGGCCCTCGGCGGCGAGCGCCTCGATGCGTTCGAGGGCGAAGAGGCAGAGGGCGCGGCGGGGGCCGCCGTGGGCGCGCCGGTCGGCCTGGCGGTCGACGGTGATGCCGTTGGCGTCGACGGTGGCCTCGGCCAGGGGAAGCTTGGGCACGCCGCCGTTGGAAGCGCTGATCTGGACGATGCGGCCCTGGGTGGAGCCGGTCACGGGGCGGTCACCTCGTCGAATCGGTCGATGACGCCCTCGACATGGAGGAGCCGGAGCGCCTGGGCGAGCGTGGGCCTGAACCGCTCGAAGGTCTCCGCGGGGAGGCGCTCGGCGAGCTGGTCGAAGAGGTCGCCGACGGTGCGGCTTCCATCGATCCGGGAGAGGAGAAGCGCGACAAGGTCGCTGACGGGGGCGCCCTCGGCACGTTCGGCGGTGGTGATGACCTGGCCCCAGACGAACTCGCCTTCTCCAACGATGGGCTTGCGCTGGAGCTGCGCGTCCGGAGTCAGAACGGGGACGGCGGCGAAGAGGCGGGAGAGGGCCTCGCCGAAGCGCTCGTCGAAGGCGGCGGCACGCTCCGCCCGCCGGCCTTCGATGGCGTTCACGGCCTCGGCGAAGGTGCGGGGCGTGTCGCCGTGAGCGAGGACGGCGCGCTCGTAGCCGGCGGGGGGTTGGCCGGCGACGGCGCGGATGAAGGCAAGGCGCGCGGGGGTCGCCTCGTCCGCGCCGGTCACGCGGCGGGCCTCCCAGAAGTAGGAGTCGACGGTGCGGTTGCTGGCATAGAAGAGGCGCGCCAGCTCGCGGAAGTGCTCGTACTGCTGCCGGTACTGCTCGGAGTAGGCGGCGGCCGCGGCGCGTCCGATCTCGGGGTCTTTGAGTGCGGATGTGACGTAGGCGGCGGCAAGGACGCCGGAGGAGAGGGCGAGGTGCACACCGGAGGAGAAGAGCGGATCGACGAAGCAGGCGGCATCGCCGGCGAGGACGAAGCCGTCACCGGCGAGCTCGCGGGACGAGTAGGACCAGTCGCGGACGACCGTGGGGCCGTCCACAAGGGTCGCGCCCTCGAGGAGGGCGGCGGTGTGGGGGCCGCTGGCGACGCTCTGGCGGAAGAACGCCTCCGCGCCACGCTCGCCGATGCGCTCGCGACCGACGGCGCTGTCGACCACCACGCCGGTGCTGACAAGCCCGGTGTGGAGAGGGATGGCCCAGAGCCAACCGTCTCCGATGGACTCGATGAGGATGTTGTTGGCGTCGGGCTCGGGGAGGCGGGAGCCGCCCTCGTAGTAGCCGTAGACGGCGAGGTTGCGGAAGAAGGAGTCGGGCTCGCGCAGGCCTCGTGCACGACCGAGCAGTCCCGCCTGGCCGCTGGCGTCGACGACGAAGCGGGCGCGAGCGGTGTGCTCCCGGCCCTCGCCGCCCTCGACGCGAAGGGTGGCGCCGGCGGAAACGGCGTCGGCGGCGAGGACACGGTGTCCCTCGCGCACGTCGACTCCCTGGGCGGCGGCGTTGCGGAGCAGGATCTCGTCGAACTGGGCACGGACGACCTGGAAGGCGTGGGGGTACCGGGGGCTCGATTCGCGGAAGGACCAGCTCCAGGGGTCGGGGGCGCGGCCCCAGACCATGGTGGCGCCGTACTTGGGGAGGAAGCCGGCGGCCTCGATGGCGGGGAGGACGCCGAGCTCAGCGAGGACGGGCATGGAGGCGGGGAGGAGGGACTCGCCGACGTGCTCGCGGGGGAAGCGGTCACGCTCGTAGAGGCGGACGCGCCAGCCCTTGCGGGCGAGCATGGTGGCGGCGGCGGAGCCGGCGGGGCCGCCACCGACGACGAGGACGTCAGCGTCGAACTCGGTCACGGGGGCATGGTCGCACACCGTGGCGGGAGGGGCGCGTCAGGCAGTGGCGGCGCTACGTCCGCTTCCGCCGGCCCCTCGCAATCTCCGTCTCGAGGGCGTCGAGCTTCGGTTCCCAGAAGTGCCGGAACCGCTCCAGCCAGGCATCGACGTCCTGCAGCGGGTCCGCGTCGACGGCGTAGATGCGCCGGGCGCCGTCGACGCGCACCGTCGCGAAGCCTCCGTCGCGCAGAACCTTGAGGTGCTGGGAAACCGCCGCCTGGGTGATGGCGAACTCGCGCTCGATGACGGCGGCCACCTCGCCGGACGCGAGCTCGCCGTCGACAAGCAGCTCGAGGATGCGCCGCCGCACGGGATCGCGCAGCACCTCGAAGGCGTGCATCAGGCGGGCTCTTCGGGCTCACCCGTGTAGAAGGCGCTCGTACGCCGGGCCGCGGCACGGGCGGCAGCGGGGTCGTCGCCGGAGGCGACGGCGGCCTCGCCCCAGGCCTCGCTGCTCCCGGCGTAGAA
>DAOUID010000012.1:0-5664 GCA_034428315.1 Dehalococcoidia bacterium | reverse complement strand
TGTTCCTGGACCTGACCAGCCCGCGCCAGGGAGGACGCCTGCAGTCGAAGCTGCACGCCGCGTCGCTGCCCGAGATCGACGCCTTCGTGCGCGGGATCGCGGGAAGGCTCGGGTGGAACGAGGCCTCGCTGGACCGGTTGGGCGCGGCCGCGGAGGAGGCGCTGATGAGCCTCATCCCGGCCGACCAGGATGTGGAGGCGGAGGAGGCGCCGCGCTTGATCGTCGCCGTGCAGCCGGAGGGCGGGGCGATCCAGATGGAGTTCCTGGCGGTGTTCGACGAGGAGAACCTGGAGGACCGGCTGGCCTACCTGGACGAGGAATCGGAGGGGCTGCAGGAAGGGGAGATCTCGTTGCGGCTCCTGCGGCACTACGCCTCTTCGGTTCACCACCAGAAGTACTACGGGCTGGACGTCGTCACGGTGCAGGTGAAGGGCTCTCGGTAGCGAGCAGGAGGGATGCCGGCTCAGGTTTCGCGGCCATGGTGGCGCCCCCTCCGAGCGGAGGGGGCGGCGGTGCTGCATGTCGATCTGACGTCCGACGCGGCTCGCGAACGGGCAGCGCTCTCCCTCTTGGACGCCGAGGAGTGCGAACGCCTTGAGGCGTTCGCTTCGGCGGAGCCGCGCCGTCGATTCGTGCTCTGCCGGGCGGCGCTGCGCGCCGTTCTCGGCGAGCAGCTGGGCTGCGAGAACGAGCAGCTCGCGTTCCCGACCTCGGAGCACGGCAAGCCCTGGGCCACCGTGGATGGGGTGACGGCGCCCACCGCTTTCAACGTGAGCCACAGCGGGCGGCACGGGCTCGTCGCGCATGCGCCGGAGGGGCGGCTGGGCGTGGACATCGAGGATCTGAGGCCGCGCCGCAGGCTGGACCTGCTCATGGACGGGGCCCTGGGGCCGGAGGAGCGGCGGGAGGTCACCGAGAAGGAAGGGGAGGAGCAGCTTCGGTTCTTCTTCCGGCTGTGGACGATGAAGGAGGCGGTGCTGAAGGCGCACGGCAAGGGGTTCCTGCTCGACGCCACGAGCTTCGAAATACCTCCGGCGGTGCGCCGTGGCGCGACCACGGGAACGCTGGAGTTGCCGCAGGCGCCGGGCGTGACCTGGCAGCTGGAGGACCTGAGCGGCGAGCACTTCGCGGCAGCGCTCGCCCGGGACGCGGGCTGACCATCCAGCCGGCCCCGCGTTGCGCCTTCGCCACGGCGGATTTCGCCCCGCAGGGAACGATCGTGGCCCAGGAGGCATATGGGTTATCGACAGCCTGCGTCGCCCCGTTGGCGCATTGCCGGCCGGCGCGCGAGCGGACGGGGTAATTCCCCGGAGACGGTGCTAGGGTGTCGGCTCGCGGGAAGGATGCGCGTTCGGTGATACGCCGACCCGGGCTGATAAAGGTGGTCATTGGCGCGCTGCTGCTCGCCGTGGCCATGGTCGCCGTTCCGGGGCAGACCGAGGCCCAGACGCCTCCCCGCGGCGATACGGTCGACGTCGACGTGCGGGTCTGGCAGGACGTGCGCGACCCCTGGCGAATCTTCGTCGAAGCCAGCACCGGCGGGGAGCGTGGGGTGGCGACGGGCACGGTCCGCCTCCTTCTTGACGACGGCCTGAGCCGAAACCGGGTCTACCAGTACGGGGACATCACGGTCGGCGAGGTCGAGCTGCGGGTCTGGCAGCACGTCGGGAACCCCCACAGCATCCATGTCAGCGCCTGGCCGGTGGGCGGCGAGTGGGACCGCGAGAGGACGTTCCGCCTCTCGATCCGGGACGGACGCAGCCCCGACAGGAACTTCCGATTCGGGGACATCACCATCACCGTCCCCACTCCGGGTCCGGTGGTCGCGATCTCACCGGGCGGGGAAGAGGCGCCGCGGCTGGCGGCGCTGACGATCACGTTCCGCGAGGCCCCCCAGACGGCGGGCGCAGCGGAGTTCGTGTCGATCGAACCACCGATCGAAGGCGCATTCGTCTGGCTGGACGGGCGCACGCTGCTGTTCCAGCCGGACTATCCGGGGTGGCAGCGCGGACAGCAGTACCGGGTGGTGGTGGACGGAGGGGGCACGGGGCTCGCGGGTGACCACGTCCACACCTTCACGGCCGAGGGCGCGCTGCGGGTGGTCTACGTGACCCCGGGGGACGGCGACGAAGAAGTACCGGCGGACGCGCGCATCCTCGTGCAGTTCAGCCGGTCGGTGGCGCCGCTCACGATCCTGCAGGAAAGCCCGAGCGGGGCGGTGCTTCGAACCGACCCGCCGGTGACGGGTTCGGGGGAGTGGCTGAACACGTCGTTGTACCGATTCACCCCCAGCGGCCTGCAACCCAGCACGACGTACTCGGTGCGCATACCGGCGCGGCTGGCGTCGCTCTCCGACGCCGTGCTGGAAGCCGACTACACGTGGAGTTTCTCCACCACGCAGCCGACGGTGACGGGCTTCGAGCCACGCGACAACTCCATCTTCGTGGAGCCGGACACGCGCGTCCGCGTCACGTTCAGCCAGCCCATGGTCCGTGCTTCGGCGGAGGCGGGGATCACCCTGCGGGAGGTTAGCGGGGGTCGGGTCGCGGGCTCGCTCTCGTGGAGCCAGGATTCGACCTCGGTTTGGTTCGCCCCGGACGAGCCGCTGGAGCTGAGCGCGAGCTACCGGGTGGTTGTGGCGGAGGGGCTGCGGGACGCACGGGGCGGGAGGACGCGTACGGAGCGGTCGGCGCGCTTCACGACGGTCGACCCGCCGATGGTGACCCGTACGGATCCGTGGGACGGGGAGCAGCACGCAAGGACTTCGGGTATCTCCATCTACTACAACAACCCGATGGACCGGGAGTCCTTCAAGGGGCGCATCTCGGTCAACGGCGCCACTGTTCCGGACAACGGGCTCAGGACGCGGGACAGGAGTGTTTCCATCCGGGACGGGCTGGCCTACTCGACCGAGTACACGGTGCGAATCGCGGAGGGCGTTCGCGACCGCGGGGGGCGGCCGCTGCCGGCCTACGAGTTCTCGTTCAGGACGAAGGATCCGAGTCCTCCGCGACCCTCCATTGCCCTGGGGACCGGACAGTTCGCCCTCTGGCCCGAAGGCGGTGAGCACCGGCTGGGATACAGGGTCCAGGTCATGGACGAGGTCCGCTTCGAGCTCTACCGCCTTTCCGAGGAGGAGGCGGAGACCCTGCTTCGCCGGGGATGGATCGAGGACTACCAGTGGGTCGACCCGAAGGGCTACCAATGGGTTCGCTTCGAGCCCGAGAGCGAACCCGTACGGGTGTGGACGGAGGCGATTCCCGAGGAGTCGCGCAACACCTGGACGTCCTACTCGACCTCGCTCGGGGACGATGAGCCACTGCCCATCGGGCACTACTACATCGTCGCGGAAGGGGAGGGGGACAGTGCCGCCGGCATGATCAGCGTGGTGAACACCACGATGGTGACCAAGCTGGCGGACGGGGAGCTGCTGGTCTGGGCCGTTGACTACGCGACGGGAGAGGCGCTGGCGGGCGTGGAGGTGCGGGCGGTCCCAGCAGGGAGGCCTTCCCATACGTTCGCCGCGAACACGACTACGGACGCCGACGGGCTCGCGCGGTTCGCGGTCCCCTCGGGAGTGGGCGACTGGTACTGGAATCCCTACGGGCACTACCTCGCTCGCATCGACACGGGCGAGCGTACCGGGGCCGTCCTCACATGGTGGGAAGAGGGGAGTTCGCCGTGGTCCCTGGGCGTGCCCACCCGACCATCTTTCCCTTCCACGATGGGCCACCTCTACACCGACCGACCCATCTACCGTCCCGGGGAGACAGTGTTCTTCAAGGGCGTGGTGCGCGATGAGGACGATGCCTCCTACACGCTGCCCGACGCCGAGCAGACCTACACGTTGACGATCCGCGACGCCAGCTATGAGCAGTTGCCGGAGATGACCGTTGCGGTCAGCGAGCTGGGAACGTTCGCGGCCGAGCTCGACCTGGGAGACGACGCACCCACCGGCTCCTACTGGGTAAGCCTGCGCGACGACGATGGGGTCGTCACCAGCACGAGGTTCACGGTGTCGGCGTTCCGCGTACCCGAGTTCGAGGTCGAGGTTGAGGCGGAGGGAACGGACTACGTGGCGGGGGAGGAGATCCCGGTCGAGGGGCGGGCGAGCTTCTACGCGGGCGGGCCGGTGGGTGATGCAACGGTCGAGTGGGCAGCATTGTCGCAGCCGACCTTCTTCAGGGCGGAGGGATACGAGGAGTACTCGTTCGGCGAGTACGCCCGGGGCTACAGGAGTCCCCGGCGGGGCACCGGCAGCACGCAAACGGACCGATCCGGAGTCATGCGATTCGACGTACGGGCAACGCTGGACGCGGGGGAGAGCACGCACCTCTTCACCATCAGCACGACCGTGACCGACCAGAACGGGCAGGCCGTGGCGAACAGCGCGACCGCCACCGTTCACCCCGCCACCTGGTACGCGGGCATCAGGACGGAGTCCTACATCGCGACGGCAGGCAAGCCGGCGACGGTGCACCTCGTGACGGTCGACTACAAGGGCCGCGTCGCGCCGGAGCGCCCGGTGATCGTTCGCCTCTTCCAGCGGGAGTGGAAGAACCGCGAGCTGGTTGAGACGGAGGTGGACGCGGAGGAGACCGTGACGGGCGAGGACGGCGAGGGCTCGGTCACCCTCACGGCGCCCTCGGCCGGCTCGTACCGAATCGTGGCGGAGTCAACGGACGAGCAGGGGCGCGTGGCGCGCTCGGAGCGCTACCTGTGGGTGACTGGGCGGGAGTACGCGCCCTGGCGGGGTCGGGACGACCACTACATCGAGCTGGTGGCGGACCGCGACAGCTACGAGGTGGGGGACGTGGCGGAGGTGCTCGTGCCGGCGCCGTTCGGAGGCGTCATCGGGCTCGTGACGGTGGAACGGGGACGGGTGCTGAGCAGCGAGGTGCGGGACTTCGAGACGAACAGCGAGGTGCTGCGCATCCCCATTGAGGCGAGCCATCTGCCGAACGTGTACGTGGGCGTGGTGCTGTACCTGCCGCCCAGCGAGGAGAACCCGCTGCCGAGCTACCGCATCGGCTACGTGAACCTGTCGATCTCGACGGCCACGCTCGAGCTGGACGTGCGCGTCGAGCCGGATCGCGACAAGGCGAGGCCGGGGGAGACGGTGCGGTACGAGGTGGAGGTGACGGACTCGGAGGGGCGGGGCGTCGAAGGCGAGGTGTCGGTCGCGATCGTGGACAAGGCGGTGCTCGCGCTGGCGGAGGAGGTGGGACCAACGGGGATGGAGGCGTTCTGGTACGAGCGCCCGCTGGGGGTCCGGACGGCGTGGTCGCGCGAGCCCTCGGGACTGGCGCAAGACGGCGTCGGGGGCGACGGGGATGAGGCGATGGCAGACGAGGCTCCGGCAGCGGGGGAAACAGGCGGAGGAGGGTCACCGGCGAGCAGGTCGGGGCCCCAGGTCCGCTCCGACTTCGAACACACGGCCCTGTGGATCGGGCAGCTCGCGACCGACGAGGACGGCCGGGCCAGCTTCGAGCTGGAGCTGCCCGACAACGCGACCACGTGGCGGGCGCAGGCGCGCGCCGTGACCGCCGGCACCAGGGTCGGGGAGGGGGAGAGCGAGCTGCTGGTCACGCAGGAGCTGCTCGTACGACCGGCGCTGCCGCGGTTCCTGCGCGTGGGGGACGAGCTGAGCGTGCGCACCCTCGT
>DAOUID010000011.1:0-3225 GCA_034428315.1 Dehalococcoidia bacterium | reverse complement strand
CGCGCATGGGGGCCATGACGTTGCGTTCGACGAGGATCTCGGCAGTCATCAGGCCTGTGTCCCCCCGTCGATGACGAGCTGGATGCCGGTGACGAACGAGGCTTCGTCGGAGGCGAGGTAGAGGGCGCCGTAGGCGATGTCGATGGGCTCGCCCAGGCGTCCGATGGGGATGCGGTTGGCGATATCGAGATGCCGGCCGTGGGTGCCCTCGCGGAGCATGGGCGTGTTGATGGAGCCGGGGTGGATGATGTTGACGCGGATGTTCTCGGAGGCGTACTGGAGGGCGGCGGAACGGGTGATGAGGGCAAGCGCGGCCTTGGCCCCGGAGTAGGCGGCGCTGCTCAGGGCGCCGTGCATCGCAAGGGTGGACCCGACATTGATGATGGAGCCGCCGCCGGCGCGCCGCATCTCGGGGATGGCGGCCCGCATGCCGAGGAAGCCGGCCCTGCAGTTCACATCGAAGAGGTCGTTCCAGTTCTCGGGGGTGATGTCCTCGATACCACCCTCGCCCCGCCAGATGGCGGCGTTGTTCACGAGGACGTCGAGCTTACCGAAGCTCGAGACGGCGTGGGCGACCGCTTCCTTCCACTGGGCGGCCTGGGTGGTATCGAGGAGGAGGAACTCGGCGCTGCCGCCCGACTCGGCGATCTCCGCGGCGACTTTCGTGCCCTCTTCCTCGCGGACGTCGGCGACGATGACGGAGGCGCCTTCGGCACTGAAGAGCCGGGCCTCGGCCTCGCCCTGTCCTCGCGCGGAGCCGGTGACGAGCGCCACCTTCCCATCCAACCTGCCCATCAAGGCCTCCAGACGGCCGTGGACCCGTCCCGGGGCCTCGGCGGGCGGTAGTCTATCGCGCCAGGAGGGTCCGCATGACGGAAGCAGGGGAGCGGCCGCGTATCTGGCTGGGGGACGAGGGGCAGCTTGGCATCCCCGACCTGACGGTCGAGGGCTGGGAACGCCTCTCGACGGCGGACTATGCCGTCCTCTTCCGCAAGGAAGGCGCGTCGTCGTTCGCGATCCGCGTGCGGGGGCCAGGGGCGGTCGACGACGTGCCAGACCGCTGGAGGCGCGTACACGACGTCGCTCCGGAGGACGTGACGACGACCTCGAGGACGTTCGAGGGGTACGAGGCGGTCGAGCACGAGGCGCCGTGCGAGGAGTCGGACCTGTTGCGCACGCTCGTCGTGCGGACGGAATCGCATCTGATCGATATCGGGCAGCTCGGGGCGATCGCGAGCGACCACCGAGCGGAGTTCGAGGCGTTCCTGGCGGAGACGCGGCTCAAGCGGGGTGCCGGGGGGTAGCGGGCTCAGGCGTCGCGGAGTTCGCCGAAGACCTCGTCATTGTGCTCGCCGAGTCGGGGAGCGGCGCGGCGGAACTCGACAGGCGTGGCGGTGAAGCGGTAGCCGGCGCGGGGGTAACGGGCGGGCTCTTCCGCGCCGGGGACGGGCGCCTCGACGAAGAAGCCGCGGTCGTCCCAGTGGGGGTCGTCGAGGTTCTCCTCGGGCCAGCGAACGATGCCCCAGGGGAGGTGCATGGACTGGCCGCGCCGGTACAGGTTCTCGGCGGGCTGCGTGGCGACGAAGTCGCGGATGACCTCGCCGACGTGCCGGTTTGCGGCGGCGGTGTCGCCTTCGCCGTCGTAGAGGGCGCGGCTATAGACGGGGTCGTGCAGGTCCTGGGCCGCGTCGTGCTCGTCGAGCCACTCGAGAAGGAGGGGGTAGAGGTGCTTCCGGCGGGGGACACCGCCGCCGAGGATCTGCATGTAGTGGCCATCGCCGCTGAGGAACTGGGAGGGGGGCGTGGGGTCGGGAGCGGAGTGGCGGCCGGTCTGGCGCTGATTGATGCGGCGGCGGTACTCCCAGCTCTCGAAGGCGCCCTCGGTCGTGCAGGCAACGGCCTCGTGGATGGAAACGTCGATGAGCTGGCCCCGGCCGGTGAGCGTTCGCTGCAGCAGGGCAGCGACGATGCCGGCGACGGCGTACTCGCCGGCTATCCAGAAGGAGTGCTCGCCGTCGGCGCGGATAGGCGGCAGGTCGTGGTCGCTGTAGCCGGTGCTCATGGGCGGGCCGCCGAGGGCCATGCTGACGAGGTCGGTCGTGGTCCAGTCGCGGCGGGGGCCGGTGAGGCCGAAGGGGGTGATCGCGCACCAGACGAGGCTGGGCGCGTCCTCCGCGAGGGCTTCGTAGCCGAGGTCGAGGGCATCCAGCGCGCCGGGGTCCGAGCTGTCGACGACGAGGTCGGCGCGGGCGACGAGCGCGCGCCAGCGGTCCGCGTCCCCGGGCTCGGTGAGCGCAAGGGTGACGCCGCGCTTGTTGGTGTTGAGGTAGGCGAAGCGGAGGCTGGCGTCGGGGTCGGGGCGGTCCTCGACGAAGGGGCCGGTGTGGCGCGTGCGGGCGCCGTCCGGCGGCTCGACGCGGATGACCTCGACGCCCGCATCGGCGAGGAGCTTGCCGGCGACCTCGCCACGGTCGCCGACCTCGATGGCGGTCAGGCCGGCAAGGGGTGCGGGCATCAGACGGCTCCCTCGGCGACGAGCGCTTCGAACTCGGCATCGCTGTAGCCGAGGATGCCGGTGGCGACGTGGCGCGTGTGCTCGCCGAGGAGCGGCGCGGCCCGGTCGAGGCGCCAGCGGGCCTTCGAGAAGCGCATGGGGAGTCCCTCGAAGCGGTGGTCGCCCAGCTCGGGGTGGGAGGCGACAGGGTAGAAGCCGCGAGCGGCGAGCTGGGGGTCGCGCTCCATGCGGTCCTCCATGGTCTGGACGACGCCGGCCGGAACGCCGCGGGCCTGGAGGGCCTCCATGAGCTCGTGCGGCTCGCGCTCGGGCGTGCAGGAGGCGATGGCCGCGTCGAGGACATCCTCGTTGGCGACACGGGCCTCGTTGGTGGCGAAGCGCTCGTCGGCGGCGAGGGCGGGAAGCCCGAGCTCGGCGCAGAGGGCGCGCCAGGAGGCGTCGTCTTCGACGGCGATGGCGATCCAGCGGTCGTCGCCGGCGCAGGGGTAGATACCGTGGGGGGCGACGGCGGGCCAGCGCGAACGGTTGCCGATGCGCTCGGAGGGGCGTCCGTTGACCTGGAAGTCGAGCATGTGGAGGCCCTGGATGAGCATGCCGGTCTCGACCTGGGAGAGGTCGACGTGCTGGCCCTCGCCGGTCTGGGCGCGGTGGTAGAGGGCCATGAGGGCGGCGACGGCGGCGTAGTAGCCGGCGGTGTGGTCGAGGTAGGA
>DAOUID010000010.1:0-1555 GCA_034428315.1 Dehalococcoidia bacterium | reverse complement strand
CAGCTGTACGAACGCTCCGGGCACCGCGAGCACTACGCCGACGCCATGTTCCCCCCCATGGTCGACGGCGACACCGAGTTCCTCCTGAAACCGATGAACTGTCCCTCCCACATGATGCTCTTCAACGCGGAGCCCCACAGCTACCGCGACCTGCCCCTCCGCTACGCCGAGTTCGCCACCCTCTACCGCTACGAGAAGTCGGGCGAGCTCAACGGCCTCACCCGCGTGCGCGCCCTTACCCAGGACGACGCCCACATCTTCTGCACCCCCGACCAGATACAGGACGAGTTCGCCCTTGCCCTCTCGCTTGTGCGGGAAGCGCTCGACACCTACGGCCTCACCGACTACCGCGTTGCCCTCTCCCTGCCCGATACCGGCGACGACGGCAAGTTCGTCGACGCCCCCGAGCAGTGGGAGCAGGCCGTCGCCGCCCTGCGCTCCGCCATGGAGGCCTCGGGCCTCGAGTACGCCGAGGAGGAGGGCGAGGCCGCCTTCTACGGCCCCAAGGCCGATTTCATCGCGAAGGACGTGCTCGGGCGCGAGTGGCAGCTCTCGACCATCCAGGTCGACTTCATCCAGCCCGGACGCATGGGCTGCGTCTACACCGGCGAGGACGGCAAGGAGCACACGCCCGTCATGCTCCACCGCGCCGTCACCGGCGCGACCGAGCGGTTCCTCGGCGTGCTCATCGAGCACTTCGGCGGCGCCTTCCCCCTCTGGCTGGCCCCCGTGCAGGCAACTGTCATCCCCATCGCCGACCGCCACCAGCCCTACGCCGAGGAGGTCGCCGCCACCCTCCGCGAGGCCGGCTTCCGCGTCGAGGTGGACGCCCGCAGCGAGCGCATGAACGCGAAGATCCGCCACGCCACGCTGCAGAAGGTCCCCTACATGCTCGTGGCCGGCGACCGCGAGGCCGAGGCGGGCACCGTCGCCGTGCGTGTCCGCACTGGCGAGGACCTCGGCGCCATTCCCCTGGCCGACTTCATCGCCCGCATCAAAGACGAGCGCGAGACGAAGGCGCTCGTCCCCTAGGCCAGCGCCGCCTTCAACTTCTCCGCCGACTCGTCGGCTGCATTGGTGGCGTCGTCGAGCACGCCGTGCATGCCGTAGAAGGCGTGGATCTGGCCCGCGTAGCGCGTCTGCGTGACGTCCACGCCCGCTTCCTGCAGGCGCTTCGCGTACGCCTCGCCTTCGTCCCGCAGCGGGTCGTACTCGGCCGTGATCACGTGCGCCGGCGGCAGCCCCGAAAGGTCCTCCGCCCGCAGCGGCGAGGCGTGCGGGTGCGAGCCGTCGCCGTCGGGCCCCAGGTAGTGGTTCCAGAACCACTCCATCCCGTCACGCGTCAGCAGGTAGCCGTCCGCGTTGTCCCGGTACGAGCCGGTCTCGTAGTTGTGATCCGTGACCGGGTAGACGAGCAACTGGAAGCGGATCGCCGGGCCGTCCTCGTCGCGCGCCCGCAGCGACACCACCGCCGCCAGGTTGCCCCCCGCCGAGTCGCCGCCCACGGCGAGCTTGCTCGCGTCGGCGCCCAGCTCGGCCGCGTTCTCCGCCGCCC
>DAOUID010000009.1:0-2742 GCA_034428315.1 Dehalococcoidia bacterium | reverse complement strand
CCGGGCGCTCGTCGCCTACCGCACCGCTGAAGAGGAGCGCGACCGCTCCCGCCGCGTCTTCCTCACCGTCGCGGGGAGCGTCGCGCTGGTGGCGGTGGTCGCGGTCATCCTGCGCTTCGCCCTCGGTTAGCGCCCCGTCAGTCGCCGAGGATGAGGGACAGCACCTGCGCGCGCGTGCCCCGCGTCATCGCCAGCGTCAGCCGGTCGCCGCGGCGCAGAACGGTGTCGCCCGAAGGCGCCGAGAGGCGGCCCATGCGCTCCATCGTGAGGATGCGCACGCCCTGCGGGAGGGCGGCCTCGGCCAGCGTCTTCCCCTCCACCGGCGCGCCCGCCGCCACCGTCAGCTCCATGGTGCTGATCGCCTCGTCCACGGGGGTGAGCGGCCGCACCTGCTGCTGCACCGCCTGGCGGTAGGAGCGCACCAGGGCCTGCCCGTCGATGGCGCCCAGCACGGGCCCGTCGCTGCCGTCGAGCACGGGCAGCCACCGGCGGTCGTTGCCCGTCAGGCGGTCAAGCGCCTCGTCGAGGGGCGTATCGGCCAGCACGACCGTGGGGAAGTCCTCCACCAGCGCCCCCGCCGGAGCCCCGGAGTCGGGGGCCGCGCGCAAGGCATCGCCCCTGAGCTCGCCCACGAGCCGACCGTGCGTGTCGACGACGATCCCCTCCTGGCTGTGCGCCCGATCGAGGGCGGCGAGCGCCTGCGCGATCGTCGCCGTGTCGCGCACGGTCGGGAACGCGACCACCGCCCGTTCCGCGGGCAGGGCGTCCAGAAGGGGGAAGGCGAAGCGATGGCGGTGGGCGGTCGAATCGGCGCGCGTGGCCACCTGGCTGCGGTAGATGCTGGTGTTGCCCACAAGCAGGGTGGCGACCGCCACCGCCACCATCGCCGGCGCGAGGAGCGACAGGTTCCCCGTCATCTCCCCCACCATCAGCATCATCGCGAGGGGCGCGTGGGCGATGCTCCCGAAGACGGCGATCATGCCGATGATCACGAGGGGCGCGGGGTCGGCGGGGAAGCCGGGCAGGTCGTGGAAGAGGCGCCAGAAGAGAGCGCCCAGCATCCCGCCCGCCACCATCCCGGGCGCGAAGATGCCTCCCGACGCGCCCGAGCCCACGGTGAGCGAGGCCGCCACGATGCGCAGCAGGGGCAACGCGATGATGAGCCAGAGCGAGTAGTCCAGGACCTCCTCGGGAGTGAGGGCGCGCTGCACCCAGCCGTACCCGATGTGGATGGCCTCGGGGGCGAACATGGCGATGCCGCCCACGAGCACGCCGCCGATAGCCGGCTTCACCCAGCGCGGCGCCGTGAGCCGCTCGAACAGGTCCTGCGCCCCCTGGAACGAGCGCGCGTAGAGAATCCCGAGGAGCCCGCAGGCGATGCCCAGGGCCAGGTAGTAGGGCAGTTCCTCGGGATTCTGGAAGGAGAAGCCGGCCGCGCCGCCGAAGATGGGCGTGTAGTCGTACCAGGCGCCGTAGACGGCGAAGGCGACGATCGAGGAGATGAGGGAGAGCAGGATCGCGTCCGCCTCGAAGTCGTCGCGGTAGAGCGCCTCGGCGGCCATCATCGCGCCGCCCAGGGGGGCGCGGAAGATGGCGCCCACGCCCGCGCCCATGCCCGCCACCAGCGCCCTCCGGCGCTGGACGGCGTCGAGCCCGAGGCGATCGGCGATCACGGAGCCGATGCCGCCCGAGATCTGCGCCGCCGGCCCCTCCCTGCCCGCCGCCCCGCCGCTCCCGATCGTGATCGCCGAGGCGACCAGCTTCACGGGGATGGCGCGCAGGCGAATACGGCCGCCACGCTTGTGGAAGGCGTCGATGACCTGGTCGGCGCCCGCCCCCTCCGCCTCCGGCGCGAGGGAGTACACGAGCAGGCCGGAGACGAGAGCGCCGAGGCCCACCACGATCGGCAGGGCCCACCTGCGCGTGGGGCCCTCGGCGTCGGCCCCGCCCTCCCCGAACGGGTGCGGGGGGGAGTAGCCGGTGAGTTCGGCGAGGATGTAGCGCGTCGAAAACTCAAGCGCCTCGAAGAAGAGGATGGCGACGAAGCCGGTGACGAGCCCGATGAGGGCGCCCAGCCAGAGCGCGCGCACGACATCCTGGGCCGAAAGCCGCCCGAGCCGACGTCGCAGGCGGCCACCGGCCCGCCTTCTCCAGCGACGCCCCCGCGCGCGCCTCATCGCCACGCGCTAAATCGTACGCCTATGGCCCCCCCGGGCTACTGCACGTGTACGAGACAGCCACACGGCGCGCCCGGGGTAGCCGCTTCCGGGAGGGCGGGGCCGCGAAAACGCACAAGGCGCCGCCCCCGCGAGGGGCGGCGCCCTGTAGTCATGCACGCTGCTGAGAGCTGCTAGACCTCTTCGGAGGACTCGCCCCCCATGAACCTGCGGACGACCACGAAGAGCAATCCGAGAATGATGATGGGGAATGCGATGTACTTGATAGGGCCGGATCGCAGCCGTTCCAACATGCCTAATACTCCTCCGGGAGTGGTCCTGCGGCGGCGGCCAGCTCAGGTATCTCCGCCACAAGCGATTCCGTCGTGAGCACCATAGCACTTACGGAGGCGGCATTCTCAAGCGCCGAGCGCACCACCTTCACGGGATCGACGATGCCGAGTTCGAACATGTCGCCCCAGCGGTCGGCGGCGGCGTCCCAGCCTTCGCTCTCGTTCTCCAGCCGCTTGATGCGGTTGACGATGACGGAGCCCTCGAGCCCCGCGTTGTCGGCGATCATCCAGGC
>DAOUID010000008.1:0-1696 GCA_034428315.1 Dehalococcoidia bacterium | reverse complement strand
TCCTGCTTGGTCTTGAGGCCCTTCTGGACCTTGGGCAGGTTGTAGCTGTCCTGGTTGAGGACGCGGGCGAGGCCGCCCATCTCGGGGGCCTCGGTCCAGTGCTCATCCGGCCCAAGCCAGTGGATCGGGGCGGCGGGCGGGCGGGGCTTGTCCTCGGGCCAGGGCGCGAGGTAGATGACCTCCATGATGCTCATGTCGGGGTCATCGCCGTAGGGGCGGAAGCGGTAGACGATGCGGCTGAACGAGCCCCAGGGGTGGAAGTTGGGGAAGAGGTTGTTGTACTGCCCGTCGATGAGCTCGGCGTCGCAGTAGGCATCGACGCGGTCGCCGATGGTCTCGCGCAGGGTCTCACGCATCATGTCGGCCATCTTGTGGCGGGTCGCGAAGATCTCGTCGCGGTCGGGGTGGATGTTGCGGTGGGCGCTCGTCTTGGCGGCCACGGTGACGGCGCGGGACCAGTTGCCGAAGGAGTCGTACTGGTGATTGGCGCCATCGCCGCCGTAAATCATGAGCTGGGGATGGGTGGCGATGATGTGGTAGCCCTCCATGAAGGCTTCCTGGTTCGCCTTCCAGTTGGCGCGCACGACCTTGGCCACGTGCATCTGCTTGTACTTCTTCTCGTAGTCGTACTTCTCGTAATGCTGCGGCAGGTCGCCGAGGAAGTCCTCGAAGGGCTCGCAGTCGGGGTCGGGGTTGATGAAGACGAAGCCGCCCCAGAGGCCGACCTTCGCCTCGCGCAGGTGGCTTGCGTCCTCGCGCACCTCGGGGAAGTCCCACTCCGAAGGGATCTCGCGGAGTGAGCCGTCTATCTCCCAGCACCAGCCGTGGAAGGGGCAGCGGAACTCGGTGGCCTTCTTGCCGTCGAACTCGCGCAGCTGCCGCCCGCGGTGGAGGCAGGCGTTGTTGTAGGCCTTGAACTCGTTCTCGCCGGTGCGAACGACGATCCAGGAGAGGTGGGCGACGTCGTAGACGAGGTAGTCGCCGATCTCGGGGATGTCGTCGACGTGGGCGGCCATCTGCCAGACGCGCTTCCAGAGGCGCTCGACCTCGAGGTCGTGCCACTTCTTGCTGGTGTAGCGCTCGGTCGGGACCTTGCGGACGCCGCCCTCGAGGGAGTGCTCCATGCGGAGGGTCTCGGGGATGCGCTCGGGGTACTGATCGCCGTCGAGGAGCTCCATGAAGGAGATGCCGGAGGAGCGGCGGCCGGCAGGGGTGTCGCGGCCGGGGTCGCCGGTGTAGCGGGTGAAGGTGTCGTCGATCTCGCCGGCGAGGGCGGTGCCGCCGGTGTACTGGGCCTCGGCGGCGGCCGCGTCGCGGGTGGCGGCCATGCGGGAGGAGCGGCGGGGGTCGTTCTCGATGAAGTCCGGGGGCAGCTCGGGGCCGCCGACCCACTGGAGGAGGTGGGGGTCGGCGTACTTCAGGTCACCCTCGAGGTGGATGCCGTCCCACTGGAAGATGCCGTACTTCTTCGCCTTCTCGACGCGGACCTTGCCGTCGCCGAGCTCGGTATAGGTAGCGCCGCTGAGGGGATGGACTTCGGACTTCATAGGCTCTCCTGATGTAGTGCTGCGCCGCGCTCAGGCGACGTCGAAGTGGACCCAGAGCTCCCTGGGGGCGCGGAAGCCGCCCTCGTTGATGTTGGGTCCGGTGATGCCTTCGTGGGTGGGGAACTTGGGGCGGGGGTTCTTCATGGCCT
>DAOUID010000007.1:0-5455 GCA_034428315.1 Dehalococcoidia bacterium | reverse complement strand
GAGTCCAAGGCCGACCAGTACGCCATCACCGGGGTCGCCTGCGCCGAGCTGCCCCCCGACCGCCCCCGCTACCTGATGGGCGTCGGCAGCCCCGAGGACCTGGTGCACGCCGTCGCCGCTGGCGTCGATATGTTCGACTGCGTCCTCCCCACCCGCCTCGGACGAACCGGCTCGCTCTTCACCGACGACGGACGCATCAACATCAAGGCCGCCCGCTACCGCGAGCAGGCCTCCGCCCTCGACCCCGCCTGCGACTGCGCCATGTGCGCGAGCTACTCCGCCGCCTACCTCCACCACCTCTTCCGCAACGAGGAATTGCTGGCCTACCGCCTTGCCAGCATCCACAACCTCCGCTACCTCCAGAACCTCTGCGGGCGCATGCGCGAAGCAGTCCTGGCCGGCGACTTCGAGGCCTTCGCCGCGGAGTTCCTTGCCCGCTACCAGCCCGCCGACGAAGCCGCTCGCAGCGAGCAGCGCGTTCGCTGGCGGGCCCGTTCCCGCAACTGACCCGGACTCGACAAACTCGCGTACTCCCTTCTACGCTCGGGAACCGACGACCCCTTCCGGAGCGTCCGGGGTACACGGAGCACGATGCCGAAACGATCCTCCTCCGCCACCGCGACAGGCGGCAAGAAGGCCGCGAAACCCGCCCCTGCAAAGCGTGGCGCGAAGTCGCCGGGCGCCCGTGGCGGCAAGGACCTCGTCATCGTCGAGTCCCCCGCCAAGGCCCGCACCATCGAGGGCATCCTCGGCGACAAGTACCGAGTCATCGCCTCCGTCGGCCATGTGCGCGACCTGCCCAGCTACGGCTACGGCGTCGACGTGAAGGGTGGTTCCTTCGAACCCACCTACGAGGTGCTCAAGGACAAGCGCGACGTGGTCAAGGAGATCAAGACCGCCGCCGGCAAGGCCGATCGCGTCTTCCTCTCGACCGACCCCGACCGCGAGGGCGAGGCCATCTCCTGGCACATCCTCGAGGCCGCCAAGATCCCCGCCGACAAGACCCAGCGCGTCGTCTTCCACGAGATCACGAAGCCGGCCATCGAGGCGGCCTTCGAGCACCCCGGCGAGCTCAACCGCGAGCTCATCGAGGCCCAGGAGACCCGCCGCGTCCTCGACCGCCTGATCGGCTACCCACTCAGCTGGTTCGTCCAGGGCAAGGTCGCCCGCAGCGCCAGCGCCGGCCGCGTCCAGAGCGTCGCCCTCCGCCTCATCGTCGAGCGCGAGCGCGAGATCGACGCCTTCACCCCGCAGGAGTACTGGACCGTCCACGCCCGCCTCGCGAAGGGCGGCGATGAGTTCGGCGCGAGGCTCACCGGCCTTCCCGGCGTCAGGAAGCTCGACGAGAAGCGTGACCTCCCCGACGAGGCCACCGCCAACGCCCTGCTCGACTCCCTCCGCCGCTCCGACTTCTCCGTGAAGTCCGTCAAGAAGGGCGAGCGCAAGCGCCGCCCTGCCCCGCCCTTCACCACCAGCAGCTACCAGCAGGCCGCGAACAACCGCCTTGGCCTCGGCGCCCAGCGTTCCATGGCCCTCGCCCAGCAGCTCTACGAGGGCGTCACCATCCCCGGCCAGGGACCCGTTGGCCTCATCACCTACATGCGCACCGACTCCCTCAGTATTTCCCCCGTCGCCCGCCGCGAGGCCCGCCGCTTCGCCGCCGACCGCTGGGGCGACGACCACGTTCCCGAGAAGGAGCGCGTCTACCGCTCCCGCGCGCGGGGCGCCCAGGAGGCGCACGAGGCCATCCGTCCCACCTCCGCCTTCCGCACCCCCGAGTCGCTCAGCTCCGTCCTCAACCGCGACCAGCTCCGCGCCTACACCCTCATCTGGCAGCGCTTCATGGCCAGCCAGCTGGCCGATGCCCGCTACGCCACCGTCGCCGTCGACATCGAGGCGCGCGAGTCCGGTGAGCTCCGTGGCGCCTTCCGCGCGAACGCCCAGCGTCTCGTCTTCCCCGGCCATCTCGCCGCCCTCGGCATCGACGCCACCGAGGAGCAGGCCGCCCGCAGTGGTGGCGATGCCCCCGAGACCGTCGCCTCCCTCCCCGAGCTGGCCGATGGCGACGCCCTGGACCGTCGCTCCGTGGACGGCGAGCAGCACTTTACGGAGCCGCCGCCCCGCTTCACCGAGGCCTCCCTCGTCAAGGCGCTGGAGGAAGAGGGCATCGGTCGTCCCAGCACCTACGCCTCCATCGTCCAGACGGTGCTCAACCGCGCTTACGTCGTTCGCGAGGGCCGCGCACTCGTGCCCCAGGAGCTCGGCTTCGCGGTCAACGACCTCCTCGTCCAGCACATGGACCGCTACGTCGCCGTGCCCTTCACCAGCGAGCTGGAGGAAGAGCTCGACGAGATTGCCTCCGGCGAGCGGGAGTACGGCGAGGTCGTGCGCGGCTTCTGGGAGCCCTTCAACACCGCCCTCGAAACGGCCAAGCAGGAGGCCCGCAAACAGGTCGAGGAGACCGACATCCTCTGCTCGAAGTGCGGCGAGCGGAAGATGGTCGTGCGCTGGAGCCGCAACGGGAAGTTCCTCGGCTGCTCCGGCTATCCCGAGTGCAAGAACGCCATGCCGCTCACCGAGGAAGGCGAGCCCCAGCCTCCACCCGATCCCCAGCCCACCGACTGGAAGTGCCCACGCTGCAACGCCGGCACGGAGTTGAAGCACGGCCCCTACGGCGAGTACATCGACTGCGTGAAGCGCGACTCGAAGGAGTGTGACTTCCGCGCCGGCAAGCCCGTCGGCGTGGCCTGCCCCGAGGAGCCCGATTCCGGCCAGCTCGTGGCCAAGCGCGCCCGTCGCGGCGTTTTCTACGGCTGCTGGAACTACCCCGACTGCACCTACACCACCAACAGCATCGAGCCCGACAAGCTTTCCCCCGTGCGCACCGCCGAGGAACGCGAGGCCGCCGCCGAGAAGGCGAAGGCCCGCAAGGGCAGGGGCCACCGCACTACCCGCCGCTCCTCCTCCCGCCGCCGCCGGGCCAGCTAGAGGCTCCGTCCCCCTTTACGAATCCTGTCGTATTCTGTCGATATGGCCTCCCCGCCAGCCCACAAGACAGCCGAGGCCTACCTCGACGCCTACCTGCGTGAGCTCCAGGCGCTGGGGGGACGCTCGCCCCACACGATCCGCAACTATCGCAACGACATCGGTCACTTCCTCCGCTTCTGCGAGGAGTCCGGCATCGAGGCCCTTGCCATTACCCGCGCGACTTTCCGCAGCTACCTCGCCACCTTGCGCGAGGCGGAGATGGCTCCCGCCTCGATCACGCGCCGTACCACCACCATCCACGGCTTCTACCGCTACCTCCAGCGCGAGGGCGCGACCGACCGCGACCTCCTCTACGGCGTCGCCCTCCCGAAGAAACCGAAGCGCCTCCCGAAGGTGATCGAGCCGCCCCACCTCCAGGCCCTCATCGAGGCGCCCGACACGAGCACCCCCCAGGGCCTGCGCGACCGCGCAATCCTCGAGCTGCTCTACGGGGGCGGCCTGCGCATCTCCGAGCTTGTCGGCCTCGACGTCGCCGGCCTCGACCTCGTCGCCGGCCAGGCCGTCGTCCTCGGCAAGGGCGATAAGGAGCGCGCTGTGCTCTTCGGAGAGCCCGCCGTGCGCGCCCTCCAGGCCTACCTCGATGTCGCCCGCCCCGAGCTCGCCGACGGGCCGGAGGAGGCGCTCTTCCTCAACCGCAGCGGCAAGCGGCTCAGCGCCCGCTCCGTCCAGTACGCCGTCCGCCGCTACGCCCTCGCCGCCGGCATCCCCGAGGATGTCCACCCCCACCTCCTCCGCCACTCCTTCGCCACCCACCTCCTCGACGGAGGCGCCGACATCCGCATCGTCCAGGACCTGCTCGGCCACACCTCCGCCAACACCACCCAGATCTACACCCACGTCAGCCGAGCCCGGCAGGCGGAGGTCACGGAGAAGGCCTGGCGGGAGATCGGCGTGAAGGCGCTCGACCGCGCCCGCAAGGGTGGTCGCCCCTCGTGAGCCCGCCCGCCGCCCCCCTGCTCCTCCTCGTGCACGGTCCCAACCTGAACCTGCTCGGTGAGCGCCGCCCAGAGATCTACGGCCACGACACCCTCCCCGACATCGAGGCCGACGTGGCCGCCGCCGCCAACGCCCGCGGCGCCACCGTCCTCAGCTTCCAGAGCAACCACGAGGGCGCCCTCATCGACTTCCTCCACGAACATCGCCGCTCCGCCAGCGGCGTGGTCCTCAACGCCGGCGCCTACACCCACACCTCCATCGCCCTCCACGACGCCCTCGAGGCCGTCGCCCTCCCCGCCGTCGAGGTGCACCTCTCCAACATCCACGCGCGCGAGCCCTTCCGGCGCCGTTCCGTCATCGCCGCCGCCTGCATCGGGCAGGTCGCCGGGCTGGGACGCGCCGGCTACGCCACCGCCGTCAACCTCCTCCTCGACCACCTCGACGCCCGCGACTAACCCCCGACAATCCCCGGGCGCTACACTGAGCCTGTGACCGCCCCCGCCCTCCCCGCCCAGCGACTCGATCGCGTGCGCGCTGCCCTCGACGAGGCGGGCCTCGATGGCCTCTACGTCGCCAGTCCCGTCGACGACGTCAATCACCGGCACTCCGCCAACCGCCGCTACCTGACCGGCTTCACCGGCTCGACCGGGTACGCCGTCGTCTCCGCGACCCAGGCGGTTCTCGCCGTCGATGCCCGCTATACCGCCCAGGCCCGCCGCGAGGCCGAGCCCCGCGGGTACAACGTCTTCGATACGAAGGGCCCCCAGTCGGCCTGGCTCCCCGAGTTCATTGCCGCCTCCGGTCTCGCCGGGAAACGCCTCGGCCTGTCGCGCTCCGACCTCAGCTACGGCGACTTCCTCGCCCTGCAGGAAGCCCTCGACACCGTCCCCGAGGCCGACCGCCCCGATCTCGTCCCCGCCCCGCCCATCGTCGAAGGCCTCCGCTCCCGCAAGGATGCTGAGGAGCTCGCCCTCCTCGAGGAAGCCATCGCCATCGCCGAGCGCGCCTTCCTCGACGTGACCGCTACCGTCGAGCCGGGCGTCACCGAGCGCGCTTTCGCCGCTGCCCTCGATGCCGCCGTCAAGCGGCACGGCGCCCGCGGCCTCTCCTTCGAGCCCATCGTCGCCGGCGGCGAGCGCGCCGCCATGCCCCACGCCGACCTCTCCGACCGCCCCTTCGCCGCCGGCGAGCCCATCATCGTCGACTGGGGCGCCGAGCTCTCCGGCTACTGCAGCGACCTTTCCCGCACCTTCTTCCTCGGCCCCGAACCTGAGCGCTTCCGCGAGGTCTACGAGGTCGTGCGCGAGGCCCAGCAGACTGCCATCGAGCGCGTCGAAGCCGGCATGACCGGCACCGATGCGCACGCCCTCGCAGCTTCAGTCATCGAGGCTCACGGGTACGGAGACTTCTTCACCCACGGCCTCGGCCACGGCGTGGGCCTCGACGTTCACGACTACCCGCCCTACCTCGG
>DAOUID010000006.1:0-1584 GCA_034428315.1 Dehalococcoidia bacterium | reverse complement strand
GCGTGCTCATCCGCCTTGATGCGTACCAGCAGATCCAGCAGCTCTGGCAGAGGGAGGCGCCCAGCGTCATCCTTGCCTACCCTCGTATCCGCTACGTCCTCTCTACAGACGTCACGGCGCCCTCCTTCGGCGTCCTCTTCAACCCCGCCGATCGCTTCCTGAACGTGCACCTCTGGCGGATCGGATGACGGTCCCGCTGCCAATCTTCCTGCTGACCGACTTCGGCACCCACGACACCTACGTGGGCCAGGTGAAGGCCGTCCTGAGCGCCCGCGCCCCCGGCGCGCCGCTTATCGACCTCACCCACGAGGTCTCCCCCTACGCCATCGATGAGGGCGCCTGGCTGCTGGAGACCGCCCTGCCCTTCCTCCCCGCCCCCGCCGTGGTCCTGGCCGTCGTCGATCCCGGTGTCGGCAGCGAGCGCCTCCCCCTCGCCCTCCGCGCCCCCGCCTCTGACCCCGCCGCCGTCCGGTACTTCATCGGCCCCGACAACGGCCTCCTCTCCCCCGCCGCCTCCCCCCGCGCCCGCCCCTCCCGCCCCGGACCATGCCCGGCGCCCGAGGGCCTCGACATCCGCGCTGTCGAGAACCCGACGGCCCGCCTCGAGACCGTGAGCGCCACCTTTCACGGGCGCGACCTCTTCGCCCCTGCTGCCGCTCATCTCGCCGCGGGCGGCGACTTCGAGTCCCTCGGCCCGCCCCGCCACGAACTCACCCTGCTCCCACCCTTTCACGGAGTCGTCGAGGGGGAAGCCATCCGGGGAGCTGTCGTCCATGTCGACCGCTACGGCAACCTCGTCACCACCATCCGGAAGGAGCAGCTGCCGGACGCATTTGTCCTCGACATAAACGGCCACCGGATCGCGCGAACGGTTCGCACCTTCAGCGATCCGGCCCCTGGGGAGCTTGCCTGCCACGTCGACTCCAGCGGCTTCCTCGCCATTGCCGAGCGCGAGGGCAACGCCGCTCGGCGGACCGGCGGTGCGCGCGGCGACGCCGTTCTGCTGACGCCGTCATGAAGCCCTCCGAGCTGCGGACCATCTTCCTGGGCTCCCCGGAGTTCGCGCTCCCCAGCCTCCGCGCGCTTGTCGAGGCGGGCTACGACGTCTGTCTCGCCGTCACCCAGCCCGACCGCCGCGCCGGCCGCGGCGGGCGCATGCGCGCCCCCGCTGCGAAAGTCGAGGCCGAGCGCCTCGGCATCCCCGTCTTCCAGCCCGCTTCCTTCCGCGCCCCCGAGGCTGTCGCCGAGCTCGCGGCTGTCGAGCCTGACCTCATCGTCGTTGCCGCCTACGGGCGCATCCTCCCTCGCGCCGTGCTCGACCTGCCGCGCCACCCCGTTGTCAACGTCCATCCCTCGCTCCTCCCCCGCTGGCGCGGCCCATCCCCCGTAGCCGCGGCCATCCTCGCCGGCGACGATGCCACCGGCGTCTCCATCATGGAGCTCGTCGCCGAGATGGACGCGGGGCCCGTCCTCGCCGCCCGTCCCTTCCCCATCGCCCCCACCGACACCACCGCCTCCCTTGAGGCTCGCCTCGCCGGGGAGGGCGCCGAACTGCTGATGGAGACCCTGCCCGCCTGGCTCGAT
>DAOUID010000005.1:0-5105 GCA_034428315.1 Dehalococcoidia bacterium | reverse complement strand
GGGGCGGGCGAAGATCGACGGCTACGACGCCATGAGCCTCGTCCGCTATTAGGGGCGGCGCCGTGAGCGGCTACACGCCGATCCGCATCCTGCCGGGGGAAGGCATCGAAATCCTGGACCAGACGGTGCTGCCGCACGAGGAGCGGTACGTGCGGCTGAACGCCGTGGCGGAGGTGGCAGACGCGATCCGTTCCCTGCGGGTTCGGGGAGCGCCGCTGCTGGGCGTGACGGGCGCCTGCGGGATGGCGATCGCGGGGGAGGAGCGCGGGGTTCGTCCGGAGGCGCTGGCGGGGGCAGCGGCCGACCTGAAGGCGACCCGCCCGACAGCCGCGGACCTGGGCGCGATGATCGATGAGGCGCTCCGCGCGGTGGAGGGGGTGGCCGGGGAGGAGGAGCGACGGGCGGCGCTGTGGGGGTTCGCGCAACGCGCGCTGGCGCGTCAGCGGGAGCGGGACGCGGCACTGGCACGGCACGGGCGCGAACTGCCCGGGCTCGAGGGGGCGGTGCTGACCCACTGCAACACGGGCGGGCTCGCGACGGGCGGGGAGGGGACGGCGCTGGCGGTGATCGAGGAAGCGTGGCGGGCGGGGCGCGTCGAGCGCTGCTACGCGACGGAGACGCGGCCGCTGCTGCAGGGGGCGCGCCTGACGATGTGGGAGCTGGGCGCGCTGGGCATCCCCGGCACGCTGCTGCCGGACACGGCGGCGCCCTCGCTGATCGCGTCGGGGGAGGTGAGCGCCGTCATTACCGGAGCCGACCGGATCGCGGCCAACGGGGACGGGGCGAACAAGGTGGGGACGTACGGGCTGGCGGCAGTCGCGGCACGGCACGGCGTGCCGTTCTACCTGGTGGCGCCGGTGAGCACCTTCGACGCCGGCACGCCGTCGGGGGAGGCGATCCCGATCGAGTTCCGGGGGGAGGGCGAGGTGGGGGGCTTCGGCGAGGAGCGCTGGAGCCCCGCCGGGGGCGGGGCCTACAACCCCGCCTTCGACGTGACGCCGGCGGAGCTGATTGCGGGCATCGTGACGGAGACGGGGGTGCTGCGGCCCCCGTACGGACCCGCGATCGCGGCCCTGACCGCCGGGAACGACTCCCCCGCGTAGACTCCGAAGCCAGTGGCTGAATCGATCGAGCTGGCGGTCCTTGGCGGGAGCGGTTTCTACGAGATGCCGGGGCTGCGCGGGGTGGAGGAGCTGGCGATCGACACGCCCTTTGGGGAGCCGAGCGACGCGATCCGGGTGGGGGAGCTGGAGGGGCGGCGCGTCGCGTTCCTGGCGCGACACGGGCGGGGGCACCGCCTGCTGCCGTCGGAGATTCCCCAGCGCGCGAACTTCTGGGCGCTCAAGTCCCTGGGGGTGCGACAGGTGCTGGCGGTGTCGGCGGTGGGATCGCTGCGGGAGGAGTACGCACCGGGGCACCTGGTGGCGCCCGACCAGCTCATCGACCGGACGCGCGGGGAGCGGCCGGCGACGTTCTTCGGGGAGGGCGTGGTCGCGCACGTGTCGTTCGCGGAGCCGTTCTGCGGGGCGCTGCGGGAGCAGGCACTGGCGGCGGCGAGGGAGGTGGGGGCGAAGGCGCACGACGGGGGGGCCTACGTCACGATCGAGGGGCCTGCCTTCGGGACGCGCGCGGAGAGCGAGCTGTACCGCTCGTGGGGCGCGAGCCTGGTGGGGATGACGGCGATTCCAGAGGCGAAGCTGGCGCGCGAGGCGGAGCTCTGCTACGCGATGCTGGCGGCCGTGACCGACTACGACGCGTGGCACGAGGCGGAGGAGGCGGTCGACGCTACGACTGTCATGACGCGGCTGGCAGAAAACGTGGACATGAGCCGGCGCGTGGTCGAGAGGCTGGCGGCGACGCTCGAGGAGGACGATTGCGACTGCCTCCGGTCGCTGGACGCCGGGCTGGTGACGCCGGCGAAGGCGATTCCCGCCGAGGCACGGGAACGGCTGGCGCCCATCCTTGCGAGGCGGCTGGGGGCGGAGAAGGCATGACGCTGTTGGTCGCGGGCTGGGTGGCGCTGGACGAGATCGAGACGCCGTTCGCAAGGGTCGAGCAGTCGCTGGGCGGGTCGGCGACATGCGCGGCGCTGGCGGCGGCGCAGTTCACGGACGTGCGGTTGCTCGCGGCGATCGGCGAGGACTTTCCCGAGGGCGAGCGGTCGAAGCTGGACGGGCGCGGGATCGACCTTGCCGGGCTTACGACGGTTCCAGGGGGGACGACAAGCCGCTGGGGCGCTCGCTACCACTACGACATGAACACGCGCGACACCCTCTACACCCACCTGGGGGTGAACGACGGCTGGCGGCCGGTGCTGCCTGAGGGGTGGGAGGATTCGAGCACGGCCTTCATGGCGGCGGACGACCCCGCGGCGCAGCAAGGGCTGCTAGCCGCACTCGCGGTCCCGCGGGCGACGATGGTCGACACGATCCAGATCTACATCGACACGGCGCGGGAGGGGGTGGAGGCGGCGATGCGGGGGGCGGACTTCGCCTCGATGAACGAGACGGAGGCGCGGCAGCTGACGGGGATGGCGAGCATCGCGAAGGCGGGGCGGGCGCTGGTGGCGGCGGGGACGCGAGCGGCGCTCATCAAGCTGGGCGAGTACGGGGCGGTGTACGTGAGCGAGGACGACTACTTCGTGGCGCCGGGCTACCCCCTGGAGGAGGTGGTGGACCCGACCGGAGCAGGGGACACGTTCGCGGGGGCGTTCATGGGCTACCTGGACACGACGGCGGAGGTCTCGGGACGGGAGATCCGACGGGCGATCATCTACGGTTCGACGGTGGCGTCGTTCGCGGTCGAGGGCTTCGGGCCGAGCCGGCTGCTGGAGCTGACGCGCGAGGAGGTCGAAGCGCGGTATCGTGAGTTCCATACATTGACGCACTTCGAGGAGGGGGACTAGTGGCGGAGCGGGAGCTTCCCTGGGCAGCGAGCGCGGAGCCGCGCCAGTACGTGGTGAAGGCGCTGCGCAATCGGGACGCTATCCGGGAGCTGCTGCGGCGGCAGCGGGAGCACGCGGCCTATGCGCTGGCGCAGCTCGAGCCGGGGTTGTTCGAGCGGACGCGGTGGTTCACGGCGGAGGGGCCGGGCGGGCAGGGACTCGTCACGCACAGCCGGGGAGGTCTCGGGGATGCGACGTTCGTCATGGGAGACCCGGAGGCGGTGGCCGCCATCCTCTCGATCGAGCCGGGACCGGCGCGCAGCTACCTGTCCTGCCGGCGCGAGCATGTCGAAGCGGTGCGAACGGTGAGCAGCCTTTCGAACAGCCAGCCGATGCTGCGCATGGCGGTGACCGCGGCCACGTTCCAGCCACGGGAGGACGTTCCGGCGGTACGGCTACTGGGGATCGACATCCGGCGCATCAACCAGCTCTACGGCTCCGACGGGAATCCGACGTACTACGAGTCGGGGCATATCGACGCCGGGGTGTACCGGGGGGTGGTCATCAGCGGGCGGCTTGTCGCGATCGCGGGGACGCACGCGGTATCGCCCCGGGAGCGGGTGGCGGTGGTGGGGAACGTGTTCACGCATCCTCGTCACCGTGGGCAGGGCTACGCGACATCCGCCACGAGCGCCGCGACCGAGGCGCTACTCGAGACCTGCGAGACGGTCGTGCTGACGGTTGACCCGACGAACGGACCCGCGGTCGCGGCGTACCGGCGGCTCGGGTACCGGGACTCGGGGGAGATGATCGAGGCGACGGCAACGCGCCGGGATTCGGCGGCGCTGCTGGCGCTGCCACGCAAGTTGCTGGCGCGGGTGCGGGGGCGGGAGCGCGGCGGAGCCGTTGTTTCGGTACGCTTGTGAGGCTTCCCACAAGCGAGCGGGAAGCAGATCGGTACCGCGAATGAGTGTTCCTTCCGACATCAGCGACCCGGCGCGCGTGCGCGAAGGGGTCGATCGCATCGAGTGGGCGGCGCGGGAGATGCCCGTGCTTGCGCTCATCCGCGAGCGCTTCGCGCAAGAGCAGCCGCTGAAGGGCGTGCGCATGGCGGCCTGCCTGCACGTGACGACGGAGACGGCGAACCTGGCGCTGGCGCTGCGCGACGGCGGGGCCGAGCTGCGGCTCTGCGCGAGCAACCCGCTCTCGACGCAGGACGACGTGGCGGCGGCGCTCGTGGAGGAGTTCGGCATTTCCGTGTTCGCGCGGCGGGGGGAGGACAACGAGACCTACTACCAGCACATCCACCAGGCACTGGACCACGGCCCGCAGGTGACGATGGACGACGGGGCGGACCTAGTGGCGACGATTCACCAGGAGCGGCGCGAGCTCATCGGGGGCGTCGCGGGCGGCACGGAGGAGACGACGACGGGCGTCATCCGGCTTAAGGCGATGGCGGTGGATGGGGCGCTGGGCTACCCGATCGTGGCGGTGAACGAATCGAACACGAAGCACCTGTTCGACAACCGCTTCGGGACGGGGCAGTCGACGGTGGACGGGATCGTGCGAGCGACGAACGTGCTGCTCGCGGGCAAGACCTTCGTGGTGGCGGGGTATGGGTGGTGCGGTCGGGGCCTGGCGAGCCGGGCCCGGGGCCTGGGGGCGCACGTGGTCGTGACGGAGGTCGACCCGGTGCGGGCGCTGGAGGCGGTGATGGAAGGGTTCACGGTGATGCCGATGGCGGAGGCGGCCCCGATCGGGGACTTCTTCGTGACGGTCACGGGCGACTGCCATGTGATCGGGGCGGGCGTCCTTGAGACAATGAAGGACGGCGCCATCATGGCGAACAGCGGCCACTTCGATAACGAGATCGACCTGGACGCGCTGGAAGGCATGAGCGAAACGAAGCGGCGGGTCCGCAACCACGTGGACGAGTACCGGCTGGGGGACGGCCGCACCCTCTTCCTGCTGGGCGAGGGACGGCTGGTGAACCTCGCGGCGGCGGAGGGCCATCCCGCCTCCGTGATGGACATGTCGTTCGCGAACCAGGCGCTGGGAACGGAGTGGCTCGTGGCGAACGAATCGACGCTGGACAACCAGGTCCACGAGCTGCCGGACTCGATCGACGAGGAGATCGCGAGGTTGAAGCTGCAGGCCATGAACATCGGTATCGACACGCTCACGGAGGAGCAGCGGCTCTATCTCTCCAGCTGGCAGACGG
>DAOUID010000004.1:0-6088 GCA_034428315.1 Dehalococcoidia bacterium | reverse complement strand
ACGTACGCTGCCAGCCGCCGCCCCTGCCCCGCCAGCTCCAGCTCCGGCCCCGTGTACTCCCCTTCGTAGACTGCTTCGGTCACGCTCGTCTCCCTAGCTGAAGCTAAACGGCGGGTACTCGTCCGCGAGCAAGCCGCCGTAGGCCCCAACCCGGGCGGTATAGCGCGAGTAGCCCGCGATGAAGTTGTGCAGCCAGTCGGGCAGCTGCCCCAGCACGATCCCTGCCAGCCAGGCCACGACTGTCGCCACCGTGACCAGGATCGACGCGATGACCACGACGATGATGTGCGGAATAGCCATGATGATGCGCACGGGGAAGAACCCCGTGAGTCTGTCACGCCCCTCGACCTGCTCCTGTACGTGCAGGCGAATGGGGTAGTCGGGAGCCTCTCCCAGCGTGAAGGGCGGGTACCTGCCCGTCAGGAAGCCCCCGGTCACGGTGTAGAACGTGGTGCTGCCCCACGCTTGCTGGCTGGGCGATCCCGCGTAGGCCGCCACGCGCGCCGACCATCGCGCGTAGCCAATGGTGAACCGCAGCAGTGGCTCGGGGTAGCGCGCAAAGACTACGATCGAGGCGGATGCGGCCAGCCAGACCAGGAACGCCACGATTCCCAGAAGGCTGATGATGATCCAGTGAGGGATCGCCAGGATCGGCCGCAGGAAGACCAACAACCGGTTTTGCGGTGCTGCGGGCTCGATCTCCAGTCGAACCGGATACTCCGAGTCCATCGTCGTCATGGTCCTGCTCCTCTCAGACCGCGGCGCCAACCGCGGCTTCAACCACTGATTGCCAGATGCGGTTCCCGTCTGCCCCGCCCGTGAGTTCTTCGCCCGCGCGTTCGGGGTGCGGCATCATCCCCACCACGTTCCCCGCCTCGTTGCGGATGCCCGCGATGTTGCGCGCGCTCCCGTTCGGGTTCGAGTCCGGCGTGACCTCCCCCTGCTCGTCGCAGTAGCGGAACACCACCCGCCCGCCCGCCTCAAGCTCGTCGAGGGTGGCCCGGTCGGCCTGGTAGTTGCCCTCGCCGTGGCTGATGGGGACCCGCAGCACCTCGCCCTCGCCGATGCCGGCCGTCCAGGGCGACCCGCCGCTCTCGCACCGGAGGTGCGTCCACTCGCAACGGAAGCGCAGGCTGCGGTTGCGGATCAGCGCCCCCGGGAGCAGGCCGCTCTCGCACAGCACCTGGAACCCATTGCAGATGCCGATCACCGGCATTCCCTCCTCCGCCGCTCGCACCACCTCCTCCATGATCGGCGAGAAGCGCGCGATCGCCCCGCAGCGCAGGTAATCCCCATAGGAGAAGCCCCCCGGCAGCACCACCGCGTCGAACCCCGCCAGCGAGGTCTCCCGGTGCCACACGATCTCCGCTTCCTGCCCCAGCACGTCCGCGAGCACGTGCTCGGTGTCGCGGTCGCTCCAGGTCCCCGGGAACCGCACGATGGCGAAGCGCATCACCCCTCGCTTGCTGCCGGTCTGTGAACTCCCGGCAGTATAGCAGCGCCCCGTGAACGCCCTGCTCGCTACTCGTCCGCCGCCCGCTCGCCCGCCTCTGCGGGGTCGGCAGGGGCGGTGGGCGTGGGCCCGACTGCCGGAGGAGCGCCGGCGGGCGCCCCCTCCGGCTCGTCCTGGAAGCCCGGCGCATCCGGGTACTCGATGCGCGGGTGGTACACCGCTCGCAGCGTGCTCCGGAAGCTCTCCGCTACCACCTGCAGCTCGTGCATGGTGATGTCGCACTCGTCCATCTGCCCTTCCGACAGCCGCTCCGCGAACACCCCGTTTACGAGATCGTCGATCTCCTCGTGCGTTTCCGGCTGGGTCGCCCGCACGAGCGCCTCGCACGAGTCGGCCAGCATCACGATCGCTTGCTCCTTGGCCTGCGGGCGCGGTCCCGGGTAGCGAAACTCCTCCGCATCCGTTTCCCCCCGCTCGAGCGCCTTGTGATAGAAGAAATCGACGAGTCGCGTGCCGTGGTGCTGCGGGATGAAGTCCCCCACGATCGCGGGCAGGCGGCGCCTGCGGGCCAGGTCCATCCCGTCGAACACGTGCCCGTGGATGATGCGGGCGCTCGCCTCCGGGGCGAGGCTGTCGTGCGGGCTCACACCGCGCTCGATGTTGTTCTCGACGAAGTACTCCGGTCGCTCCATCTTCCCGATGTCGTGGTAGTACGCCCCCGCCCGCACGAGCAGCGAGTCCGCCCCGATGCGGCTCGCCGCCTGCTCCCCCAGCGTCCCCACCAGCATGCTGTGGTGGAACGTGCCCGGCGCCTTCTCCTGCAGCTCCTGCAGGATCGGGTGGCCCGCCTGGGCCAGCTCCATCAGCTGCATGCGCGTTGTCACCCGCAGCGCCATCGAGAGCAGCACGTGCAGCCCCAGCCCGATCACCGAGGAGCCGCCCCCCGCGATTGCGGCGGCCAGCGCCAGCCACCCCAGCCCCTCCGTCTCCCGCTGCTCCGTCAGCATCCAGAAGGCCAGCAGCACCGCCCCCGTGGCCACCCCCACCGCCACTCCCGCCGCCGCGAACCGGCCCAACCGTTCCGTCCGCTGCATCGCCGCCGCCCCCGCCAGGCCCGCCGCCGCGTACGCGATCACCAGCTCCAGCGGCTCCAGCGCGCTCGTGAATGCCGCCCCTGCCAGCGATGGCGCCGTGGCCGCGATGAATCCCGCGTAGAGCGCCACCACCACCGCCACCATCGCCCCGAAACGCGGCGCCGAAACCGACGACACCACGAGCGCCGCCGCCCCCACCGGCATGGCGTACGCGAAGAACCGGCCCTCGGTGTCGGGCAGCAGTTCCGGCAGGGCCACCCGCACCGCCACGAGCGTCCCCAGCACCGCCAGCAGCGTCATCAATCCTCGGCGTTCCGCCGGGCGCTCGAACGGCTGCAGCCGGTAGAGGTACACCCCCAGCACCGTCCCCAGGGCGGCCCCCATCAGCAGCCCCGCTCCCAGGTCGTAGTAGTCGAACCCCTCGTCGATGACGCCCGTTTCCCGCAACGCCTCAATGGCGACGGCGTCCAGCGCCTGCCCCTCCTCCACGATCACCTCGCCCGGCGCGTACGTCACCACCACCTGCCCCACGGCCTCCCGCGCATCCTCGCGCAGCCCCTGCGTCGTCTGCTCGTCCAGCGCCACCGTCGGCGTCACGAACGCGTCGAGCAGCTCCCGCAGCGCCCCCTCGCCCCGCTGGAATGAGGGCACGGTCCCGACCAGCAGGTACGCCTCGATGCGGTTGGCCTTGTCCTCCTCCCGCAGCGGCGAGCTCAGGATGGCGCTCACCCCCTCCACCGAGGCGGCCCGCAGGTCCTCCAGGTTTTGGACGCTCAGGGTGAGCAGCGTCGATCGAATGGCCTGCCCCAGCCCCATGCCCGATGGCGACTCGCCCAGCGCTTCCAGCCGCTCCTCCGAGGACAGCTCCGACCGCAGGCGCAACCGCGCCACCTCTTCGAACAGCGACGCCAGCAGTCGCAGCTGCTCGGCGGGAACCTCGGTGAGCGAGGCCATCACCGGCTCGACGGCCGCAGCGGCCTCGTCCCGGGCCGCCGCCGTCAGCTCCACGGAGACGTACTCGCTCTCGCGCACCGCCGCGAACGCCCGCGGGGCGATGTCGCCCTCGCGCGGCGCGCTCTCCCCGGGCAGGAGCGGGATCGCCAGCGCGATGGCGCCGATGGCGATGACGATGCCAAAGGCAGCCGCGCCCCCGCGGGTAACGACCGGATCAGGACGGCGGCGCAGCATGAGAAGGGTGCCGATGATAGCAGAGGGACCCGGTGAGCCCCGCCCCGTCCTGCCTCCTCCGAGCGCGTATCGTTACGCGGCGGCCGGCGCTCGCGCCGGCGCAGTTTCTCTCCGAAAGGCGGACCCATGGCGGACATCAACGAGCGGGTCACCGCGGCCCTTCAGGAGCTCATCGACAGCGGCGTGGAGTCAGGGCTGCAGGTGGCCGCCTACCACCATGGCGAGCTCGTCGTCGACACCTGGGCCGGACTTGCCGATGTCGACTCCGGCCGCCCCGTCGATGGCGCCACCCTCTTCATGTCCTTCTCCTGCACCAAGGGCGTGACCGCCACCGCCATCCACATGCTCGTCGAGCGCGGCGTTCTCGCCTACGACGAGCCCATCGCCGCGCACTGGCCCGAGTTCGCCCAGCGGGGCAAGCAGTACGCCACTATCCGCCACGCCCTCACCCACCGCGCCGGCGTTCCCCAGATGCCCGACGGCGTCACGCCCGAATCCATGTCCGATTGGGACTTCATGTGCGATGCTATCGCCGCTCTCGAGCCCCTCTGGGAGCCCGGAACCCGCACCGGCTATCACGCCTACACCTTCGGCTGGATACTCGGAGAGATCATCCGCCGCGCCGACGGCCGCCCCATCAACCAGTTCGTCCAGGAGGAGATCTGCGGGCCCCTGGGCCTCGACGGCATCCACATGGGCATCGACGACGCCAACGAGCCCCGCGTCGCGACCCTCGTCGACGGCCCCCGCCCCGATGCCCCGCCCGCCCCGCCCGACGCGCTCATCATTCGCGCCATCCCGCCCGCCGTTGGCATCCTCGCCGAGCCTTACAACAACCCCGTCGTGCGCCGCGCTGCCCTGCCCGCCCACGGGGGGCTCATGAACGCCCGCTCCCTCTCGCGCATGTACGCCGCCCTCGGCAACGGCGGCGAGCTCGACGGCGTCCGCATCCTCCCCGAGGAACGCGTCCGCACCGCCACCCGCTTCCAGACGGACGACAACGACATGGTCATCCAGCAGCCCGTGCGCAAGGCCCTGGGCTACTTCCAGACCGGTCCGATCACGGCCATGGGCCCCCGCACCACCACCTTCGGCCACCCCGGGGCCGGGGGAGCCATCGGCTTCGCCGATCCCGAGCACGAGTTCGCTTTCGCTCTCACCAAGAGCTCGCTCGTCGCCGGCGCCGAGCCGGGCCAGAGCGCGGCCGAGGTCATCGGCTCGCTCGTGCGCCGCGAGCTGGGCTTCCCCGACGAGGAGGTCGGCTAGGGCCTCGCGATGCCAGACCTGCGGAGGCGGCATCGCCGAACCCTGGAGCGGATGCGGGCTGTACCCATACCCGCAGACATTCGCTGGGCAGAGATCGAGTCCCTCCTGCTGGCTCTCCACGCTGAACTGGAGGAGAGGGCCGGCTCCCGCGTAGCCGTCAGTTTCGGGGTTGAAACTCTGGTGGTGCACAAGCCCCACCCGCGGCCCGAGATGCAGCGACCAGCCGTCCGCAGGTTGGTAAGATTCATTGAGAGGATAGGAGCGGAGTGATGCTGGAATACAAGGGCTATGTCGGCGAAGTCGTGTACGACGACGAAGCTGAAGTGCTCTACGCCCATGTTGTCAACAGCGGCGCCTATTCGATTGCCGATGCCTGGGCGACCGATGTCGAGGGCATCAAGCGTGAGTTTCGGGTCTCCATCGATACCTACTTGGAAGTGTGCGCCGAGCGTGGCATCGAGCCCAGGGCGCCCCAACTGTTGGCCCGGGAAGCGCGCGCTTAGCCCAGCAGCCCCCGCACGATCTCGCTGATCACGCGTCCGTCCGCCCGCCCCTGGAACCGCTTCACCAGCACCGGCATCACCTTGCCCATGTCGCGCGGTCCAGAGGCGCCCGTCTCCTCGATCGTGGCTCGCGCCGCCTCCTCGATCTCCTCCCGGCTCGCTTCCTCGGGCAGGTAGCCCGCGAACGCCTCGAGCTCCGCCTCCTCCCGCTCCACCAGATCCTCGCGGCCGCCCTTGCGGAACTCCTCGATGCTCTCGCGCCGCTGCTTCACCTGCCGCTGGACCACCACCAGCAGGTCCCCCTCCGCCAGCTCGTCGCCCGATTCAATCTCGGCGTTCTTGATAGCGGCCGTCAGCATGCGCAGGGCCGACTTGCGCGGCTCGTCCTTCGCGAGCATCGCCGCGCGCAGATCGCTCTGGATGCGCTCTTTCAGGTCTTCCACGCGAAGAGGGTTACCGGCCCGAGCGGGCTCGCGCCTCTGCCCGAAGCTGCTTCTTCCGCAGCTTCCGCAGGCGCGCTGCTTCCTTCTTCTTGCGCTTCACGCTCGGCTTTTCGTAGTGCTGGCGCTTGCGCGTCTCCGAGA
>DAOUID010000003.1:0-18629 GCA_034428315.1 Dehalococcoidia bacterium | reverse complement strand
CCCGACTCGTGCGAGATGATCTCCGCTTCCTGCTCACGGGTGGGGTAGGTGAACTCGACGGAGATGAAGCGCTGGCGGGTCGAGTGCTTCAGGTCCTTGAGAGCGCTCTGGTAGCCAGGGTTGTAGGAGATGACGAGGAGGAAGCCGTCCGACGCCTCGACGACCTGGCCGAGCTTCTCGATGGGGAGGAGGCGGCGGTAGTCGGTGAGGGGGTGGATGAGGACGGTCGTGTCCTTGCGCGCCTCGACCACCTCGTCGAGGTAGCAGATGGCGCCAGTCTTGACGGCCCTCGTGAGGGGGCCATCGATCCAGCGCGTGCCGTCGGTATCGAGCAGGTAGCGGCCGACGAGGTCGCTGGCGGTCAGGTCCTCGTGGCAGGCGACGGTGACGAAGGGACGCGGTCCCTCGTCATCGAGGGGCGCTTCGCCTCCCTGGGAGATGTGCGTCACGGGGCGGCCGAGCCGCCAGGACATGTACTCGACGAAGCGGGTCTTGCCGCAGCCCGTGGGGCCCTTGAGCAGGACGGGGATGCGCTGCTCGAAGGCGGCCTCGAAGAGCTCGATCTCATCTCCCAGGGGGAGGTAGTAGGGCTCTTCGCGAACGGTGAACTCCTCCGCGGCGAGGACTAGCCCGCCGGGGGCCATGACTTCGGTGGTGGTGGGTGCTTCAGCCAATCGTCTGCCTCTCTGTACCGGTTCGCTCGCGGAGCGCTTGCCAGGCGGCCTCGATGCCGTCGGCGAGCTCCTCGCGCGTGCCGTTGTTCTCGATGACCACGCTCGCCGCCGCGATCCGCTCCTCGTTGGAGAGCTGCGAATCGATGCGGGCGCGCGCGGCGGCCTCGTCGAGGCCGTTCCGTTCCGCCAGCCGGGCCACCGCCAGGTCGGTCTCGACGGTCGTGACCCAGATCTCGTCGACCATGTCCTCCCAGCCGGCCTCCAGGAGGACGGCCGCTTCGAGGAGGGCGATGCCGGTGCCCGCGACCTCGAGGTCGGACAGTTCTGCGGAGGCGAGGGCGCGGATGCCGGGCCAGACGATGTCCGTCAGGCGGGTCAGCTCCTCGGGCTTGCCGAACACCTTGCCGCCGAGCGCACGCCGGTCGATGGTGCCGTCGTCCGCCACGATGTCGCTGCCGAAGGCGGCGACAACAGCGGCGAACGTCGCGGTGCCGGGGTCGTAGGTGCGATGCCCAAGGATGTCGGCATCGATGACGGGGACGCCCTTCTCGCGGAAAAACTCCGTGACGGTCGATTTCCCGCTGGCGATACCGCCAGTCAGGCCGATGGTGTGCACGCGCTCACTCCCGTTCGAGGTGGGGGCTTTTGCCAAACTATGAGGATACGGGGCAGGGGTAAGGCGGGGCAAACTCCGGAGGCCGTTTCAGGCGGGGACGATGCGGATGCGGGAGCGGGGGGCGGAGCGGTCGCAGGTGGGGCAGTGGTAGACCACGTCGACGCCGTGCCCGCAGCGGTGGTCGACGATGCTGAGGTCGTGGTCGGTGTGGCGCTCGCCCCAGCTTGCCAGCGCGCCCACGACGACCCCGAGCGAGTGCCCCTTGGTCGTGAGGAAGTACTCCGCGCGGGGCGGGTGGTCGCTGTAGAGCCGGCGATCGACGAGGCCCTCCGCCTCGAGCAGCTTGAGGCGGGAGGAGAGCACGCTGGCCGTGATGCCCTCGACGGAGCGGCGCAGATCGCTGAAGCGGGCGTCGCCCTTCAGGAGATCGCGCACGACAAGAAGCGTCCAGCGGTCACCGACAAGATCGAGGGTCGAGGCGACAGGGCAGCGAACGCTTCGCGAGGCCATGCTTCCTCCAGTGGGTTGTGACGAGCTAGCGAGTCGTATTGTACGATCGACCTTCGATGCGCGATACGACCGAGTCCGTGCTGGCGCGAGCGCTGGCGGGCGTGAGCCCCACCCACGCAGAGGCCCTCGCCCTTGCCGATGAGACCGACCTTGCCGCCCTGAGCGGGGTGGCAGGCGCCATCCGCGACCAGGCGCACGACCACGTCATCTCCTACTCCCGCAACATCTTCATCCCGTTGACGAAGCTCTGCCGCGACGTTTGCCACTACTGCACCTTCGCCCAGCCCCCCAAGCGGGGCGAGCGCGCCTACATGAGCATCGAGGAGGTGCTGGAGATCGCGCGCGCAGGCGCGGCGGCGGGCTGCACGGAAGCGCTGTTCACGCTCGGGGACAAGCCCGAGCTGCGCTACAAGGTGGCGCGCGAGGAACTGGCCGCCCTCGGCCACGAGACGACCATCTCCTACCTGGCGGAGGTGGCGGGCATCGTGGCGGAGGAGACGGGCCTGCTGCCCCACGCCAACCCCGGCGTGATGACGCGCGAGGACATCGCCCTGCTGCGCGAGGTCTCGGTCTCGCAGGGCATCATGCTGGAGAGCCTCTCGCCCCGGTTGATGGAGAAGGGACAGGTTCACCACGGCTCCCCGGACAAAGACCCGACGGCCCGGCTCGAGACGATGCGGCTCGCGGGCGAGCTCCAGGCGCCGTTCACCTCGGGCATCCTCATCGGGATCGGGGAGACGCGGCAGGAGCGGATTGAGTCGCTGCTTGCTTTGCGCGACCTGCACGAGGCGCACGGGCACATCCAGGAGCTGATCATCCAGAACTTCCGGGCCAAGCCCGACACGAAGATGGCGGACGCCCCCGAGCCCGACTTCGACGACCTGCTCTGGACACTGGCGATGGCCCGCATCCTCTTCGGACCGGAGATCGGGGTGCAGGCGCCGCCCAACCTGATGCCCGAGTCATACGGCAAGCTGGTGGCGGCGGGACTGAGCGACTGGGGGGGCGTCTCGCCGGTCACGATCGACCATGTCAACCCGGAGGCGCCCTGGCCGCAGCTCGAGGAGTTGCGTCGCCAGACGGAGGCGGCCGGGCACCACCTCGCCGAGCGGCTTGCCGTCTACCCGAGCTACGCGAAGGACAGCAACCGCTGGCAGAGCAAGAAGATGGCGACCGAGGTTCTGCGCTCGATGGACGCCGACGGCTTCGCGCGCGAGGGAGAGTGGGCCCCCGGCGCCGTGCTCGAACCGCCGCCCGGCTACACCTTCCCCCGCGAGGAACCGGAGGCGATGCCGCCGCACTCGCCGGTGCAGGCGCTGGTTGCGAAGGCGAAGCGGGGGGAGGAGCTCGCCGAGAGCGAGATCGCGCGGTTGTTCGAGGTGCGCGGCCCCGAGTTCGACTACGTCTGCGCGGCCGCCAACGAGCTTCGCGCGGAGGTCTCCGGCGACATCGTCCGGTACGTCGTGAACCGGAACATCAACTACACGAACATCTGCTACTTCAAGTGCCAGTTCTGCGCGTTCTCCAAGGGGAAGCTGAGCGAGAACCTGCGGGGCAAGCCCTACGACCTCGGGCTCGACGAGGTGGTCCGCCGGGCGCAGGAGGCGTGGGACCGCGGCGCGACCGAGGTCTGCATGCAGGGCGGGATTCACCCCGACTACACGGGCGAGACCTACCTCCAGATCACCGAAGCCGTGAAGGACGCCCTGCCCGACATGCACGTGCACGCCTTCTCGCCGCTGGAGGTGCACCAGGGCGCGGAGACGCTGGGCATCCCGGTGAAGGAGTTCCTCGGGCGGCTGCGGGACTCGGGGCTGGGGACGCTCCCCGGCACCGCCGCCGAGATCCTCGACGATGAGGTGCGCGACATCCTCTGCCCGGACAAGCTCAGCACGGACCAGTGGCTGGAGGTGGTGGGGGCGGCGCACGAGGTCGGGTTCACGACCACGTCGACCGTCATGTACGGGCACATCGACGGGCCCGTGTCGTGGGCGCGCCACCTGCTGCGCCTGCGTGAGCTGCAGGCGCGCACGGGCGGCATCAGCGAGTTCGTGCCGCTGCCGTTCGTGCACATGGAAGCGCCCATCTACCTGAAGGGGCGCGCGCGCAAGGGCCCGACCTGGCGCGAGGCGATCCTGATGCACGCGGTCTCCCGGCTGGCACTGCACCCGCTCATCCCGAACATCCAGGTGTCGTGGGTGAAGATGGGGGTCGAGGGGTCGAAGGCGGCCCTGCTGGCGGGCGCGAACGACATGGGCGGCACGCTCATGAACGAGAGCATCAGCCGGGCGGCGGGGGCGAGCCACGGGCAGGAGATGCCTCCCGAGGCGATGGACGAGCTGATCACGAGCATCGGGCGCCTGCCGCGCCAGCGCACGACCACCTACGGCACCCCGCCGGAAGAGCGTCAGCGCTCCTCCTACGGCGCGGACGAGCTCACGCCGATCGTGCTGACGCCGGTCAAGAAGTACGCGCGCTCGCGCTAGCCAGTAGCGGGCGGCTCCCAGCTCACGATTCCGAGCACTCCAGGGTCGTAGTTGAACTCGACCCGCCCATCTATCTCGTGGATGTAATCGGGCAGCATGGCAAGCAGTTGCTCGTCCTGGGGGCTGCCCTCGGCGATCCAGAGCTGCTGCCGGAGGAAGGCGAGCACGTCGTCCTCGGTGTCGTAGGCGAGACCGCCGTACTCGACGAAGGACACCTCGCAGAGGCGACCTCGTGCAAGCTGCAGGGCGAGGAACTCGGGGAGCGCGGGAAGGGGGTCGCGGGGCTCGCCGTGGACCGCCTGCCAGAAGGGGTCGGCGCGGGAGGGCGGCGGGCGGCTGAGCAGGGCGGCGATGCAGACGCGTCCGGCGGCCTCCTCCATCGCGTCGAGGAAGGGACCGAACGCCTCGATGTCGTAGCCCACGTGCGAGATGAGAGCGACGTCAGCGCGGAGCGGCTCGTCGCATGGCCAGGTGGCGTCCACGGTCCGGATGTTCTCGATGCCGTGCTCGGCCATGCCCTCGGCGAGCACCTGACGCATGGCCTCGGAGGGCTCGACGGCGATGACTTCGCGGGCGTGGAGGGCGAGGGGCAGGGCGTAGCGCCCCCCACCGGCGCCGATGTCGAGCACGGTGTCGCCCGGCCGGACGAGGGCGCGGAGGGCGTCGAGGGTGGCATCGCCTTCGCGACGGGGATCGGCGCGGAACCAGGAGGCGATGGGCGCATAGAAGTCGCCCCGCGCGGGGAGAGCGACGCGCCGGCGCTCGACCTGCTCGCGGTTCCGCCGGACGCGGTCGGACCAGGCGGCGACGGCGGCGGCGGGGTCGGGGCGGAGGGGGTCGGTCACGCGGGGAGCGTGGCACATCCGGCGGGGCCTCGCCAGACGGCCCCTGCGTGCTAGGCTTCCTCTCACAACGCACACGAGAGGCAGTTCCTGTGGCTACGAAGGACCCGCGAGAGCCGTTCACGAGGATCTCGATCGACGAGGCGAAGGAAAAGCTCGACAACGGCGACGCCGTGATGGTCGACGTGCGGGATCCGCACGAGTACGTCGAGGTGCACGCGAAGGGCGTGCGCCTGATTCCGGTGAACACGGTGATGAACGAGATCAGCCAGATCCGCGAGTTCGCGGGGGAGAAGAAGGAAGTGCTGTTCATCTGCAAGATGGGCGGCCGCAGCGCGCTCGCGGCGGAGTACGCGACGGCCGCCGGCCTGGACGAGCTGGAGCTGTACAACGTCGAGGGCGGCACGGACGCGTGGGCGGAGGCGGGGCTCCCGACCGGGGACTGATCGCGTTTCGCACCCCACTCCTGGCGCCGATCGGGCTTCGGAGCGGCGCTCATTTGTGCTAGAATAGACAAGGCGCTGTGTGTCCACGCGCCATCCCAAATCCATGTACCGGGGGTACCTGTCAGCCGCATGAGCGACGAGACGTTGACCGACCAGACTTCTTCCACCAGCGCCGACGCGATGATCGGCTCCGTGCTGAGCCGCCTCTCCAGCGGTGACTTCGATGAGCGCCGGGACGAGGAGAACGAGCTCTCCGGGAACCAGACCGCAACCCAGGACGAAGAGGAAAAGGACGAGAAGGATCCCGACGAGAGCGAGGAGGAAGAAGAGGAGACCGTTGCCCTCCTGACGGAGGAGTCCGAGGGGATCGACGACCCCGTGCGGATGTACCTGCGCGAGATCGGGAAGGTCTACCTGCTCACGGCCGACGACGAGAAGCACCTCGCCCGCCAGATGGAGGAAGGCATCCACCTGCGCGACATCGAGCGGGCGTACGTCGATGCGTTCGGCCACCCGCCTTCCGCCTCTCGCGTGGCGGTGACGCTGCTCGAGCAGTTCACGGAGTTGCTGCCCGTCTACAAGGCCGCGCTCTACTACGTCGATCGCTACGAGAAGGTCATCTCGGGGCAGACGCCGCCTGAGGGCAGCGAAGACGAATGGCCCCCGAAGGAGCCGAAGTGGCGCGACCTTGAGGGCCGCAAGCTGATGCGAAGCGGCTACGCCGAGGTGATCGGCGACGATCAGTTCCGCGGGCTCGTCGACCGGGAGATGGAGCTCCCCTTCCGCACGTACGGCATGAAGCGGCTGCGCAAGGACGAGGAGACGGTGCACCACGCGATCGTGTCGCTCTCCATCGTGACCCACATCCTCACGCCGGACCTGTTCTCGCAGATGGCGGAGGAAGCCGGGGGCGAGGACCAGCTGCTGCCGCCGGCGGAGGGCCTGATCGAGAAGATCACGGCGCTCGAAGACCGGCTGCGCTACCACTTCGACACGATCAAGCACAACGGCGACAAGGCCGAGCGGCGCCTGACCGAGGCGAACCTTCGCCTGGTCGTGTCGGTGGCGAAGAAGTACATCGGGCGAGGCATGTCGCTCCTGGACCTGATCCAGGAGGGGAACATCGGCCTCATCCGGGCGGTCGAGAAGTTCGACTACCGCAAGGGGTACAAGTTCTCGACCTACGCAACCTGGTGGATCCGCCAGGCGATTACGCGCGCCATCGCGGACCAGGCGCGGACGATCCGCATCCCGGTGCACATGGTGGAGACGATCAACAAGCTGGTGCGCGTGAGCCGCCGGCTCGTACAGGAGTACGGCCGCGAGCCGACGAGCGAGGAGATCGCGCGCGGCATGGTCGAGAGCTCGAAGCAGGACACCTCGCACCAGTTCTCGCCTGAGCGCATCCGCGAGATCCAGAAGGTCTCGCAGGAGCCGGTGTCGCTGGAGACGCCGATCGGCGAGGAAGAGGACAGTCACCTTGGCGACTTCATCCAGGACGAGCGAGCGCTGGCGCCGGCCGATGCCGCGAGCCAGCAGCTGCTGCGCGAGCAGGTCGAGGACGTGCTGGCGACGCTCACCAGCCGCGAGCGTCGCGTCCTCCAGCTCCGCTTCGGGCTGGAGGACGGCCGAAGCCGCACGCTGGAGGAAGTTGGCCGCGAGTTCAGCGTGACGCGCGAGCGCATCCGCCAGATCGAGGCGAAGGCCCTGCGGAAGCTGCGGCACCCCAGCCGCAGCCGCAAGCTGAAGGACTACCTCGACTAGCGTCCCCGAACCAGGGAACTACGAAGCGGACGCCGCCTCTCGCCAGAGGCGGCGTCCTGCTGCCAGCCATAGCATCACGGCGATGACCGGCTGAGCCTGGTCAGTCGCGGGCTCCAAAGGGTGCATGGGGCTCGCGCCAGAGCTTGATAGCCATCTCGACCGCGAGGATGGGCATGCCGATGTCGATCACCACCCAGAGGAAGGAGACGGGCTCGAAGCCGCCCTCGCCCCACTGGCTGGCGAACCAGTTGTTGAGGAAGCCGAGGAGGAGGGCCACGGCGAGATGGAATCGCCCATACGCGACGAACTTGTCCCAGCTGCCGGCATCGGCGGCCAACGACCTTGTCCCGACGAAGGTCACAAGGACGAGGAGGACCGCGGCGACGGCCATGAACCAGTTCAGGATGTCCCACACCTCGCTGGCGTCGGCCAGGTTCCCCTGTCCCGCGTAGAGCGGGGAGATGACGAAATAGGCGCCCACGGCCACGCCCACCAGGAGCAGGTAGACGGCAAACAGTCGATGGATGGCTGCCATGAGGTCCTCCCGGCCTACGAGCCTAGCTTGTCGCCTCACGCCAGAGGCGGAGGCCGACGACGACGAACAGGATGGGCAGCGCAGTGTCGATGATGTGCCAGATGGTGAAGTCGCCGCCGGAGCCCCACTCGACGGCGAACCAGTTGGGCAGGAAGGCCAGCGTGAGGGCGACCACGCCGTAGAAGAGGCCGTTCACCTCCACGTATTCGCGCCAGGAGGGGTCATCCGTCGAGGCAGCGAATTCGCGCTTGCGGAGGAAGGTCCCAACCAAGGCCAGCAAGAGGCCCGCGGCCATGAACCAGTCGAGGGTGCGCCAGACGACGAGGTCGGCGTCGTGCTCCTCATAGAAGGGGAAAATGATGAACTGGACGGCCACAGCGAGGCCGACCAGGATCAGATAGACCGATACGAGTTGCTTGAGCGCGCCGGGCATCTTTACCTCCTCTTGCCGGCACCGTACCACGGGTGTCCAGTCAGCACGCTTACGGCTTCCCGGCGGTAGGCTGGCCCCGCGCGAACGAGGCGCGGAGGGCCCGAAACAGGGCCCCAGGGGAGGCGGCAATGCCCGATCATCCGGAGCTCACTGGCAGCGAGGTCGTGTTCGACGGTCGGTTGTTCGACCTGCGTCTCGACACGCTTCGATCACCCGAGGGACGCACGTTCCGGCGGGAGATGGTCTACCACCCCGGCGCCGTCTGCATGATCGCGATCGACGGCGATGGGCGGCTCCTGCTGGTGGAGCAGTACCGCCACGGCTCCCGCGCGAGGCTGCTCGAGATTCCCGCGGGGACGCTCGAGCCGGGGGAAGATCCGGGCGAGACGGCAGCGCGGGAGCTGCGCGAGGAAGTCGGGATGCGGGCGGAGCGGGTGGAGTCGCTGGGCGGGTTCTGGATCGCCCCCAGCTACGCGACCGAGTACATCCACCTCTTCCTCTGCACCGACCTGACACCCGACCCCCTGCCCGGCGACGAGGACGAGGACATCGAGATCGTCCCGCTCACGCCGGCGCAGGCGGTGGCGGCAGTGGACGAGGGGCGCATCATCGACGCGAAGTCGATCGCGGGGATCCTGCGCTGGGAGCGGCTGCAGAAACGTTGAGGCGTTCGGCTAGGTTCCCAGGAAGAGACCAACCATGATGCCCACGGTCGACACCCAGGCGCCACCGGCCAGCAGGTAGAGGTTGTTGAACCGGCTGTTCATCAGCGCGTGGAGTGCGCCTATCTCTCCGCGAAGTTCATCTCGCCAGGCGGTGACTTCCCCGCGGAGTTCGTCTCGCGAGGCCGTGATTTCTGCGCGGAGTTCGTCTCGCGAGGCCGTGATTTCTGCGCGGACCTCGTCTCGCGAGGCCGTGACTTCTGCGCGGACCTCGTCTCGCGAGGCCGTGATGGCGGCGTACAACTCCCGGCGCAACGAGTCTTGTTGCTCCGCAGTCTCCCCACGCAAGGCGGCGAAGCGATCCAGCGTCTCGCCCCGCAAGGCATCGAAGCGATCCAGCGTCTCGCCGCGCAAGGCGTCGAAGCGACCCAGCGTCTCGCCGCGCAAGGCGTCGAAGCGACCCAGCGTCTCCTTGTGCTGTCGATCCACGAGCTCGCGCAGGGAGCCAAATTCGGCCCTGAGGCCGTCGAAGGCGCGCGTCAGATCGCCCAGTCGCTGGTCAACCTGCTCGTAGGCGCCTTCAAGTCTGCTGAGACGTTCTTCGGTCGTCACGATTGCCATTGGCAATAGTAGCACACATAGGGCATATCACCGCAAGGCCCGCCGCTAGCCTCCGACCTCACGCCAGTAGCGCTCCAGGGCTTCGATGTGGGCTCGGGGACCCTCAAGCCCGGCGTTCATGGTGCGCATGGAGACGTAGTCGGCGCCGGCCTCGCGCCAGCGCTCGACCTCGCCGGCCCAGCTCTCGGGGCTGTCGCCGTAGTTCACCATCGCCTCGATGCCGAAGCCGGCGGGATCACGCCCTTCCCGCTCGAGGTACCCGTGGATCTTCTCCAGGGCCTGGGCTGAGTCGGGGGAGCCGCCGCCGAAGATGAAGCCGTCGCCGATGCGGGCCGCTCGCTCGAACGCGGGGTCACTGAAGCCGCCGAACCAGATGGGGATGCGGCGGCCGGGGAGGGGCTTGAGCCCGGCCCGGTCGATACGGTGCCAGTTACCGTCGAAGTCGACGATGGGCTCGTCCCAGAGGCGGCGCAGCACCTCGACCTGCTCCTCCTGGCGCTTCCCGCGATTGGTGAACTGCTCGTTGAGGGAGTCGTACTCGACGTAGTTCCAGCCGGTACCGATCCCGAGGCGGAGGCGGCCGCCGGAAAGGATGTCGACCTCGGCCGCCTGCTTGGCGACGAGCGCGGTCTGGCGCTGGGGCAGGATGATGACGCCAGTCACCAGCTCGACGCGCTCGGTGATGGCGGCAAGGTACCCGAAGAGCACGAAGGGCTCGTGGAAAGCGGACTCGTGGGTGTAGGGGCCCCACAGCTTCGGTTCGCGCTCGGGCAGGGCGCCGAGCACGTGGTCGTAGGCGAGGATGTGGGAGTAGCCGAGCCCCTCGGCGGTCTGCGCGAAGTCGCGGATCACGGTCGGATCCGAGCCGATCTCGGTCTGGGGGAAGATGGCGCCGATCTGCATGCGAAGCACCCCTCTGTCGTGGCGTGGGGAGAGTCTACGCGAGGCCCCCGGCCGCGGCTGGAGCGCTACTCCTCGTCCATCCCTTCGGCGTGGTCCATGCCTCCGCTCTCGGCGCCGAACTCCTGGACGTGGACCGTCACCGTCACGCGCCCCGCCCGCTCGAACTCGAGAACCAGCTCGAACGTGTCGCCGGGTTCGGGAATGTCAGCAACTCCCAGCACCATCACGTGGTAGCCGCCCGGTTGGAGGCTGACGCGCCCCCCAGGGTCGACGGGGATGCCGCCCTCCGCCGGACGCATCATCGAAGTCCCACCCTCCGACACGACCTCATGCACCTGCGTGTCGTCGGCAATGTCGGAGGCGGCGCCCACGAGCCGGTCGCCCGCGCCCGTGCTGCGAATGTCGAAGTAGACGGCCCCGATGTCCGTCGTCGTGAAGCGCGCCCGCGCGTTGCTGACCTCGATGGCGCCACGCTCGGCCCCGCTGCCTCCGTCGTCTCCGCAGGCCACAAAGGTCCCGGCGACGAGGGTCGCCAACCCGACGGCTGCGATCCGCCAGGCGCCGGGGCGCACCAGCGTCACGAAGGCTCCCGCCAGCCGTGCTCCGCGAGCAGGGGAAGATCGTGGGTCATGATCTCGAGCAGTCCGCCTCCCTGCAGGAACGGGTAGACGACGTGCCCGAGATTGTCGGGCGTGTAGGCGATGAGGTAGGTGGCGTGGTTGACGGTGTAGCGCCCCTCGCCGATGTCCCGCGTCACGATCTGGGGCATGCCGAGGAACGTCAGCAACGAGGAGAGCGTCTCGGGCTCGATTGTCAGCCCGATAAAGCTCTCGTCGAAGAGGTCGAGCCAGCGGCGAATGGCGGCTGCATCGTCGCGCTGGGGGTCGGTCGTGATGAAGACGACGCGGATACGGTCGACGAGCTCGGGGGCCATCTCCTCGAGCACCTTCGAGAGCTCGAGCATGTGAACGGGGCAGATGTCAGGGCAGTGGGTGTAGCCCAGGTAGAGGAGGGTGAGGTAGCCCTCGGTCTCGGCGAGGAAGTCGAAGGGCTCGCCGTTCGTGTCGGTCAGGACGAGGTCGGGCTTGGGGAGGGGTGGCGAGGCGAGGGCGCCGTGGTACCTGACCTCTTCCCCCCCGTCCGTGCGGGGCGCGGCCGCGGGCTGGGGAGTCTCCGTAGCGCTCTCGTCGGCGCCGATCTGCTTCGGGGGGCCGGAGACCTCGAAGGGCGCCTCATTGGCCCCGTCGCCGCCACCACAGGCCGCGAGGCCGATGGCAAGGAGGGCGACAAGGGCCGGCGTCAGGAGGCGCACGTGAGTCACCTGCCTCGCTCCCGGTAGGCGACCGGACGCCACTCGTTGCTGGTGTCGGCGGCATCGAGGCGGCGGCCGACGCGCTCCTCGTGCGAGGCCCATTGCCAGGAGACGATCAGCAGGGCGATGAGCCCCAGGGCCTCGCCGGCGATGAACATGATGGCGCCGGCGATCTGCTGGTCGAGCAACGGGCCGGGACCCCAGGCCCGGGGAATGGCCGCCAGCTGCTCGTAGATGACGTTGTCGGGCTCGTGGAAGATCAACCCCAGGAAGGCGTGGATGGGTACGAGCGCGAGCAGATAGAGGAGGCGGACGGGGTACGACAGGTTCCAGCGGGTCGGGTTCCCGCCAATGATCGGCCACCAGTAGTGGAGTCCGGCGAAGAGGAAGATGGCGTAGCCGACGAAGTGGAGCGTCACGTTCCCGAGGCTCTCCTCAAAGGCCGGCGTCACGTACCAGAAGAGGGGCACGGCGGCGAAGAGGAAGACGCCCACGAGGGGATGGGTGAAGGCGCGGAACGCCGGCATGTGGAGCACCGGGTAGATGACCCGGCGGCGGCGTTCCTTGCCCGAGGCGATGAGCCAGAGCGTCATGGGCGCGCCCAGGAGGATGAGGGGCGGGGCGATGGTGATGAGGATGAAGTGCTGGACCATGTGCAGGGTGAGGAAGGTGCCGTCGTAGGAGGCAATGGGACCGAAGACCGTGAACAGCACGAGGGCGAAGCCGCCGAGGCAGGCGGCGACCCGGCGGCCGGAGACGATCTGGCGCGTATGTGAGGCCTGCGCCCGCTGCCGGGTTCGCAGGTACCACACGGCAGCCAGGCCGATCAGGAAGATGGGGATCGGCTCGATGGCGAAAGTGAAGAGCGCCTCGGGGAACTCGGGCGGGGGCACGTCGGCCCACGTGCATACCCAGATCCAACCCGCGCCCCCTCCGTCGCCAGTGCGGAGGGCGATGGTCGCAGCGATGGCGGCGGCAAGCCCGCCCAGGGAAATCAGGAACAGCCCGCGATCGGGGGAACGGATGGAGGTGAGAGCCGTCGCCTTCATGGTTGCCATCGGTACCGGCTCCAGGGACTCCAGCCTACCGCTTTGTGATTCTTCTCACAATAGAGACGAATCAGCTCACGGCGTGGGACGGTCGGCGATGACCCCCTCGGCCAGGAGCGCGGCGTACTCGTCTCCACTGTAGCCGAGAAGGTCGCGCAGCACCGCCTCGTTGTGCTGGCCGAGCATTGGCGCGCCAGCGAAGCGCTCGACCGGTGTCTCCGAGAGCCGGATAGGGAAGCCGGGGAACTCCCGCCGGCCGGCGTCGGGATGGTCGATGGGCACGATCATGCCGCGGTCGCGGAGGTGGGGATCGGCAACCATCTCCAGGTTCGAGAGTACGGGGCCGGCGGCGATGCCCGCCTCCTGGAGCAGCGCCGCCGCCTCGTGGGCGTCGCGGGGGCTGGTCCAGACCGCGATCGCGGCATCGATAGCGTCGTGCCGGCGGTGGCGTTCGGATCGCGAGCGAAGGCTGGGGCCCGCAAGCGCGGGGTCCGCGACGAGCCCGGCGAGCGCGTCCCAGGCGGCGTCGGACTGCACCGTGATCGCGACCCACGCGTCGTCGCCCCGGCAGGGGTAGACGCCCTGCGGCGCGAACGCCGCCGACCGGTTGCCACGCCTTTCCGAAGGCTCGCCTGTGGCGGAGGCGGCGACCACGAACTCGCCACCGATGGAGAGGTACGACTCAAGCTGGGAGAGGTTCACGTACACGGCCTCGCCGGTCCGGTCGCGCTCGCGGAGAGCGTCGAGCAGGGCGAAGGTCCCGGTCAGGCCGCCAATGCCGTCGGGGAAGGCGGCGCCCTGCTTGATAGGCCCCCCGCCCACATACCCCGTCGTGGCGGCGAGGCCGGAGTGCGCCTCGAGAATCGGGCCCCAGGAACCGCGATCCCGGTAGGGGCCAGTCGAGCCGTACCCGGACATGGAGAGGCGCACGATGCGAGGGTTGATGGCCCTGACCGCCTCGAAGTCGAAGCCGAGGCGGTCGAGGGCGCGGGGGCGGTAATTGTCGAGGAGGACGTCGGCTTCCCCGAGCAACTTGCGAAACACCTCGCGGCCCCTCTCGTGCTTCAGGTCGAGGCAGAGCGAGCGCTTGTTGCGCTGGAACTTGTTGAAGGGGCCGTTGCGATTCCAGGGCCGCTCCCCGGGGTCTGCATCGGGGAAGATGCCGCCGCGGAAGGCGGGACCTGGCAGCTCGCCCCAGCGCCAGCCCTCGGCGCGCAGGGGCGAGCCTGCGGGCGTGAGGCTGGCGCCGCGGGAGCCGCAGTGTTCGACCCGGACGACGTCGGCGCCGAGGTCGCCGAAGAACCGTCCGACGAGCGGTCCCGCCCAGGCGATCGAGAGCTCGACGACGCGGACGCCCGCGAGGGGAAGGGGCGGTCGTTCCCCGGGCGCCGCCGGTGGCGAAGCGGGACGGGGGTCGTCGCGGGGAAGGGCGGCCCGGACGGAGGCTGTGTCTTCGCCGAGCCGAGGGGCGCGGGGACGGCCGCGGGGGCCGGACGGGCCACGGACCGGCAGCGAGGGAGCGACGACTCCCTCGCCGAGGTGGGGCAGCGGCTGCCAGAAGCCCCGGTGTTCGAGCTGCTCGTCGTGCCGGACCTCGGCCACGTCGAGCACCGGACTTGTGGGCACGTTGCACTCCTGCAGGCGTTCCACGATCTCGCGCCGGGAACGGTCGAGCAGCCAGGGCAGGATGATCGCGTCGAGTTCGTCGGCGTTGTCGAAACGGTCACCCCCGGAGGCGAAGCGCTCATCGCTGAGGAGCTCGGGCATGCCCAGGGCCAGGCAGAACCCCTCCCACTGGGCCGGGCTCGAGACAGCGATGCAGACGGCGCCGTCCTTGCAGGGGAGGATGCCGAGGGGGTGGAACGACTCCGCGTGGCGGTTCCCCGAACGGCGCTTTCGCACGCCCTGGTGGGTCGCGAGGATGATGGTCCACTGGTGGAGGGCGGTCATCGCGTCCATGGCGGCGACGTCGACAAGCTGGCCGCGGCCGGTGCGTTCGGCGGTTCGCAGCGCCGCCATCGCGCCGACCGCGGCGGTAAGGCCGTTGACGTAGGCGCACCACGGCCCGCCGCCCTGCAGCGGATCGTTGTCGGGGTCGCCGGTGATGGCGGCGTAGCCGCTCATGGCCCAGTCGACGAGTGCCGAGGAGCGGCGGTCCGCATACGGGCCGGTGAGACCGAAGGGACCGCACACGACGGCCACGAGGCGGGGATTCAGGCGGCGCAGGCGCTCCATGCGAGCGGCGACGACCTCGGGGGCCTTCCCCGCCTCGACATCGACCTCGTGGATGACGATGTCGGCGATGGCGACGAGGCGTTCGACGTCGTCGTCGCCAAGGACGGCGGAGCGCTTGTACATGCCGAGATACTCGTGGAGCGCGGAGCGGCCGTCGGGGAGGAGAGGGTGAGTGAGACGCAGGGGGCTGCCGTCCTCCGGTTCGCAGGCAACGACATCGGCGCCGGCGCCGGCGAGGAGCCGCCCGCACCAGGCGGACGCGACGCCGCCTCCCAGCTCGACAACGGTGATGCCGTCGGCCACGCGCGCGCCCGGACCTAAGGGCGAACCGGGCCCTTGGGCCCGAGGTTGCGCCGCAGCGTGTCCTGCGCGCCGGCGATGAAGCGGCAGATGATGGAGCGCGTCTCGCGCGGGTCGATGATGTCGAGGATCTCGAAGGCCTCGGCCACCTTGAAGGGGGAGCGGCCCTGGAGGAGGCGCTCCTCGATCTCGGCTCGCCGGGCCTCGGGGTCGGGCGCGTTCTCGATCTCGCGGCGGTAGGCAGCGGCAACCCCTCCTTCGATAGGGATGGAGCCCCACTCGCCGGAGGGCCAGCCGAAGCGCATCTTCAACGCCTCGGGCCCGCCGAGGCAGGCGGCCGCGTCACCGGCCATGCCGTACGACTTCCGTATCTGGATGGCGATCGAGGGAATGCTCGCGCTTGAGCCGGCCACCACAGCGCGCATGCCGGCGCGCATGACGCCCTCGCGTTCGGAGCGCGAGCCGATCATGAAGCCGGGCACGTCGACGAACAGGACGACGGGGATGCTGAATGTGTTGCAGAGGTCGACGAAGTGGGTCTGCTTGTCGGCCGAGTCGGCGGTCATGGCGCCGGCGTAGACCTTGGGGTCGTTCGCGATGATGCCGACGGGGTATCCATCGAAGCGGGCGAAGGCGGTGATGAGGCTGCGTCCGAAGGATCGGCGCATCTCGAAGAACTCGCCGTTGTCGACGGCGAGCTCGATGAGCCGGCGCATGTCGTACCAGCGGGTGCGGTCGCGGGGGACGATGGAGAGGAGGGACTCCTCGCGGCGGCCGGCGGGATCGCCGGTCTCGATGCGGGGCGGCATCTCCCAGACGTTCCGCGGCATGTAGCCGAGGAAGGCGCGTATCTGGCGGAAGGCGTCTTCCTCGTCCTCCGCCTCGTTGTCAACGACGCCGCTGGTGCGGACGTGCACGCCAACGCCGCCGAGCTCCTCCTTCGTGAGGTCCTCGCCGATGGCGCGCTTCACGACCGGCGGCCCGGCGGCGAAGACTTGCCCCTGGCCGCGCACCATCACGCTGAAGTGCGAGAGCACGGCCCGCCCGGCCACGTGTCCGGCGGAGGGGCCGACGATGGCGGAGCAGACGGGCACCTTCGAGAGCAGCTCCGCGTCGCGGGCCCACTGGTTGCCGTCGGGGAGGTGCATGCGGCCGGCGTCGTCGTAGCTGCGGGCGGAGGCGCCGGCCCCGTCGGCGAACTGGACGAGGGGGATGCGGCGCTGGAGGGCGGCGGGCTGCAACCAGCGTCCCGGTCCCTTGCCGCCCCCACCGGAGCCGCCGCGAACGGTGAAGTCTTCACCGCCGACGCAGACTTCGCGGCCATCGACGGTGCCGAGGCCGAGCACGTAGCCGGCGGGGATGAAGTCCTTGAGGCTGCCGTCGGGGTCGTATTCGCCCGTGCCCGCCATGCCCCCGATCTCGAAGAAGGAGCCGGAGTCGAGGAACTGGTCGATGCGCTCGCGGATGGTGAGCTTGCCCTGGGCGCGCTGACGGGCGACGCGTTCCTCGCCGCCCATGCGGCCGGCCAGCTCGCGGCGCCGTTCGATCTCGTCGACGGCATCGGACCAGGATGCGGCGGCATCCTCGCGGGACTCGGCGTCGGTAGCCATCGCCACCTCCCGTGCAGGTACTGGCGGGTCTGCGACCCTCCCGCAGTGTACGCCGCGCGCCGCCGCCGGAATCGCCGGGCAGCGGCGTACGTGGTAGAACGCATCCGGCAGCAAACGGCTGCGGAGAGTTGACATGGACATCAACGGATTGAGCGCGATCGTGACGGGCGGGGGTTCGGGCCTGGGGGAAGCGACGGCGCGTGAGCTGGCAGCGCGGGGCGCGAAGGTCGCCATCCTCGACCTCGGGCGCTCGAACGGCGCGGACGTGGCCGCCGACCTCGGCGGCATCTTCACCGAGGCGGACGTGACCAGCGACGAAGAGGTGACGCAGGCGGTGGCCGCCGCCGCGGAAGCGCACGGGGGCGTGCACCTCCTCATCAACTGCGCCGGCATCGCGACGGCGGAGCGCACGGTCGGGCGCGAGGGCCCGGCCGACCTGGCGCTGTTCACGCGGACGGTGAACATCAACCTGATCGGGACCTTCAACGCCATCCGGGTGGCGGCCACGGAGATGGTCAAGAACGACCCGACGGAAGACGGCGAGCGGGGCGTGATCATCAACACGGCCTCGGTGGCGGCGTTCGAGGGGCAGATCGGGCAGGCGGCCTACTCGGCATCGAAGGGCGGCGTCGTGGGGATGACGCTCCCGATCGCGCGTGACCTGGCGCGCAACGGCGTGCGCAACAACACGATCGCCCCGGGCCTCTTCCTGACGCCGATGCTGCTTGGTCTGCCGGACGAGGCGCGGGAGGCGCTGGGCAACATCACGCCCTTCCCGACGCGCCTCGGCAAGCCGGAGGAGTACGCGCAGCTCGCCTGCTCGGTCATCGAGAACCCGATGATCAACGGCGAAACGATCCGGCTGGACGGGGCGCTCCGGCTGGCTCCTCGGTAGGGGACTAGCGCCTCCGCAGGCGGACGACGGGGATCTGGCGGGGGTTGGCGCGCTCCTGGTACTCGGTGTAGGGCGGGTAGGCGGTGGCCGCGATCTGCCAGAGGCGTTCGCGGTCCTCCCCCTCGACCACCTCGGCGGCGACGGGGATGCGGCGGGTGTTCACGCGCAGCCACGCCTGCGGGTTGGCGACGAGGTTGGGGAACCAGGAGGGATGGGCGGGAGCGCCCCCCTTCGACCCGATGAGCACGAAGTCGCGCCCGTCGCGGAAGTAGAAGAGGGGCACAGAGCGGAGGTCGCCGCTCGTGCGCCCGATGGTCGTGAGCATGGCCGTGGGGACGTAGGGCACACCGCTCTGGCGGCTGATGTGCCAGCTCACGACCGACCAGCCGACGAAGCGCACGAGGAAGCTCTCGACCGGGCGCAGGAGGTTGAGGCGGGTGAGGATGTCGAAGAGCACGGGCGACCTCCGGGGAATGGAGCGGGCGGCCCGAAAGCCGCCCGCTGGTGCTGGTTGCCTTCCGGCAGGGTCAGTTGGCGGCGGAGGCTTCCTTGCGGGCGCCGCCACCCGGTCGCGGCGCCGCGCCATCGCCCATGTAGATGCCCGCGCCGCTGACCTCGCGCCAGTGGGTATGGGCGAGCGTGTGCATGATGAAGACGGCCTGCTGGGCCGTCCACAGGCCCTGGGCGTCCTGTGTCTGGTTGACCGCTTCCTTCGTGATCTTCAGCCCGAAGGACG
>DAOUID010000002.1:0-7349 GCA_034428315.1 Dehalococcoidia bacterium | reverse complement strand
GCAGGCGCTAGCGCCGTCCCGAGTAGTACGCCCCGTCGTTGATCGGCTCGTCGATAAACAGATCGCCGTTCCGGATCTTCATGTTGTAGCCGCACTCCGGATTGGTGCACGCCCATGCCTTCCAGTGAATGGGCGCACCCTGGCTTCCGAAGTCCGAAAAGGGAACCAGATCGCCGTCGTCGCAGCGGCGGCAGCGTGGGAACTCTTCCATATCCTCCACCCCAGCCCGTGGTAGTCGCGGAATCCTACCAACCGTCGCCACTCACGGGCAACGGTCTCCCCTCCCGGAAGCCCTACGCCTTCGCCGGAGCGATCCTCGCCGCTTCCCGCAGGTCCGCCAGCAGGAGCTCGAAATCTGCCTCCGTGATCTCCCGCAGGTTGCCCTGATACGCCAGCGTCCAGTGCTCCCGCGGCCAGCGCTGCGTCCACTCCATGCGGTCGTGGTACGGCTCCGCATCGAGCCACTGCTCCTCGTCCAGCTCGACCAGCGGCTCCGTGTCCACCCGGAACGGATACAGTTCGTCCGGCTTCTTGTTGCTCTGCCAGATGCGGGTGCTCTCCTCCACGATTCCCGAGGTGACCCGCACTGCCCCCGCGATCTGCTTCTTCCCCGTCACGTAGAACACGAGGGCGTCGCCCGCCTCGATGCGGTAGACCATCTTGCTGCGTGTGCTCTTGAAGGCGTGCCGCGCGAACCCCAGCTCGCGCGTCTTCCCGAAGATCTCGGGTCCCTGCGTCACCATCCAGTACTTCGCCACGGCTCCGCTCCTCCCCGTCGCTGCTGTCCCTACTGTACCTGCGGGGACCAGTCCCCCGCGTACCCCCGCACGAGAATGTCGTCGCCTACCTCCTCCACGGTGCGCTCCCGCAGGCGGAAGGCGTCCGCCGCCCGCGCCACGCCCGCGCCCCCCACCGCCGCCAGCCCGTCCCCGCCCATGATGCTCGGCGCGAGGAACGCCCAGACCTCGTCCACGTGCCCGCCCTCGAACAGCGAGCCCAGCACCGCCCCTCCCCCCTCCGCCCAGATGGACAGCACGCCCCTGGCCGCCAGCGCCGCCAGCAGCTGGTCGAGATTCAACCCCGCTCCGTCGTGCTCGCACTCGACGACCTGCGCCCCCGCCGCGGCGATCGCGGCCTGCCACTCCGCCCCTGCCTCGTACGAGGTCGCCACCAGCGTCCTGCCCGGCCCGGAGAACAGCTTCGCCTCCGGGGAGAGCCGCCCCCGTCCGTCGAGCACGACCCGCAGCGGTTGCCGTTCCGCCACGAGCCCCCCCGGACGCGCCGTCAACGAGGGGTCGTCCGCCAGCGCCGTGCCGCTCCCTACCAGTACCGCATCGACCCAGGCGCGCTGCTCGTGCGCCAGATCGCGGGCCGCCTCCCCGGTGATCCACTGGGAGTCACCGCCCGCCGCCGCGATGCGCCCGTCGAGCGTCGCCGCGAACTTGGCGATGACGTACGGCCGCCCCGTCTCCCGCTGCTTCAGGTACGGCCGCAGGAGCGCCTCCGCCTCCGCCGCCCCGTCCCCGACTTCGACCTCGATGCCCGCCTCCCGCAGCATCTCCACTCCTCGTCCCCGCACGCGTGGCTCTGCATCGAGCAACGCGACCACCACCCGCTCGACGCCTGCCTCGATGATCGCTTCCGCGCACGGACGCGTGCGCTTCTCCGGGAAGGGCGCGCACGGCTCGAGCGTCACGTACAGGGTGCCGCCGCGCCCTTCGAGCGCCTGCGCCTCCGCGTGCGGACCCCCATCCGGGGCCGTCGCTCCCGCGCCAACCACCTCGCCGTCACGCACGAGCACTGCCCCCACCCAGGGATTGGGGCTCGTACGGCCCCGCGCGCCTCGGGCCGCCGCCAGCGCCCGCTGCATGAACGGTGAAGCCTCGGCCATGCCCCCAGCTTAGCGGCCTCCTGCGCCATCGGGCGCGGGCGAACCCGCGTAGTAAGCTTGAAGCACGCCTCCGTAGCTCAACGGATAGAGCACCTGGCTTCGGACCAGGGGGTTGTGGGTTCGAGTCCTGCCGGGGGCGCCACCTCCGTCCTTGCGTCTCGGCTCAGCGAACAGCCGCCAGCGAGGGTGGCTCCAGAGCCAGGCTCTCAACCTCTCCATCGGCGCCACGAACCTTGACCTCGATTTCCGCATCGAAGGCCGCGAGTAGCCGCTGAACAGTTCGCCATGTGGGCTGCACTTCGGCCGCTTCGATCCGGGAAATCTCCGGCTGGGTCATCCCCGCCCGCTTCGCAACCTCAGCCTGAGACAGCCCGGTCACTCGCCGCAGCGTGATGAGCAGGCTCGCGAGCTGGTACTGCGGCCTGATGGCGTCATAGGCGACGCGCGTCTCCGGGTCGGCCAGCAGTTCGGCCTTGAGTTCCTTCCAATCGGTCATGACAGCCTCCTACCTCCGGGCCATGGCCCCGACCTGTCTTCCCGTTCCAAGTAGTAGTTCAGCTCTAGAAGTTCGTCTCCTCTCTTGCAAGCCAGGTCGCTTGCCGCTTCCTTGCCGTCTCTATCTCTCGCTGCGGCGTCTCCTGGGTCTTCTTCGTAAACCCGTGAAGAAGGCCAAATGTGCGCCGGAACCAGTGGAAGTAGATCACACGCTGGATCCCGTCTTGGCTCCGAGCCCGCAGTTCCCACAACCCTTCACCCAAAGGGAGAGAGTGCGGAAGTTCGAGTGCATTCCCGTGCTCCTCCAGCAGGTCGACGGCGCTCACGACAGCAGCCCGAGCCTCTGGACTGAGGCTTCGTATCCAGTCGTCCACTGGCTTCTGCCCAGTGTCTGACGTGAACGTCCGCACGGCCCAGGGCACGCCTCGAATATAGCAAATACGCTATTGCTTCGCCAGTCCCTCCTCCCCATCGCCCATACAATGACCCCCCATGGACACCGTGCTCGCTGGCGGCGTGGGCGCTGCCCGATTCCTCCAGGGACTCGTGCAGGTCGTCGATCCCGCCTCCGTCACCGTTATCTCCAACGTTGCCGACGACGTCGAGATGTTCGGCCTGCACGTCTCTCCCGATACCGACATCGTCATCTACTCTCTCGCCGGCGTCGTCAACCCCGAGACCGGCTGGGGCCTCGAAGGCGACACCTTCGCTGTCGTCGACGCCCTCAAACGCTTCGGCTACGGCCGCTGGTTCAACCTCGGCGACCGCGACCTCGCGACGGCCGTCCACCGCACCCGCCTCCTGCACGAGGGCCGCCCCATGCACGAGATCGTCGCCGAACTGACGGCGGCCTTTGGCGTGCCGTCGACCATCCTGCCCGTCACCAACGAGCGAGTCGCCACCCACGTCCTCACCGACGAGGGCGAGCTGGATTTCCAGGATTACATGGTGCGGCTCGCCACCGAGCCCGACGTCACCGGCGTGCGCTTCGCCGGCGCCGGCGAGGCCGCCCCCGCCCCCGGCGTCCTCGACGCCATCCGCGAGGCCGACCGCCTCATCATCGCCCCCAGCAACCCCTTCGTGAGCATCGGCCCCATCCTCGCCGTCCCCGGCGTTCGCCAGGCCGTCGTGGAGAGCCGCGCGCGGCGTATCGGCATCAGCCCCATCGTCGGTGGCCAGGCGATCAAGGGTCCGGCCGCGAAGATGCTCGCCAGCCTCGGCCACGAGGTCTCCGCCGCCGGCGTCGCCGAGATCTACCGCGACCTCGTGGACGTCATGGTCATCGACGACGAGGACCGCGCCCTCGCCCCCCGTATCGAAGCCCTCGGCCTCACCTGCGCCGTCACCAACACCATGATGATCACCCCCGAGCGCAAAGCCGCCCTCGCGGCCTTCCTCACGGATCTCTAGCGGCCCGCCCCCACTCAGCCGCACGTAGCGAAGCGAAGTGCGGCGCTCTTCTCAGCGAAACGGCGTAGCCGCGAGCGCTCTCCTCAGCCGCGCGGCAGCGCGGCGCTCTCCTCAGGCGGCCAACGGCCGCCGCTCTCCTCAGAAGATCGGGTTGACGATGATCGCCTGCTCGCGCTCCGGCCCCACCGAAATCAGGTCCACCGGAACCCCCAGCAGCGACTCCACCCGCCGGATGTACACCTGCGCCTCCTGGGGCAGGTCGTCGAAGTTGCGCACGCCCGAGGTCGGGTCGTCCCAGCCCGGGAGCTCCTCGTACACCGGCTTCGCCCGCCGCAGCGCCGAAGCGCTCGCCGGCATCGTCTTCACCAACTTGCCGTCGATCTCGTAGCCCGTGCAGAGCTTCAGCGAGGGCAGGCCGTCGAGCACGTCGAGCCGCGTCAGCGCCAGCGCCGAGAGCCCGTTGAAGCGCACCGAGTACCGCGCCGCCACCGTGTCCAGCCAGCCGATGCGCCGCGGGCGGCCCGTCGTCGTGCCGTACTCGCCCCGACCGAACTCCTTGCCGTGGTCGCGCAGCTTGTCCGCCATCTCCCCGAACAGCTCCGTCGGGAAAGGCCCGTTGCCGACCCGAGTGCAGTAGCTCTTGAACACCCCCACCGCCCGCTGCACGTCCGTCGGCCCGATGCCCACGCCCAGCGTCGCCCCGCCCGCCGTGCTGCTCGGCACGCTCGAGGTCACGTATTCGTACGTCCCGTGGTCCAGGTCCAGCAGCGAACCCTGCGCTCCCTCCAGGAGCACGTACTCCCCCGCGTGCAGCGCCTCCGACACGATTGCCTGCGTGTCCGCCACGAACGGGTTCAGCCGCTGCCCGAACTCCTGGTACTGCTGGAAGCACTCGTCGAAGTCGATCGGCTCTCCGTCGTACACGCCCGTGATCACGCGGTTCTGGTAGTCCACCACCGAGCGCATGCGCGAGAGCAGGTCCTCCGGTTCCAGCAAGTCGACGATGCGGATGCCCCGTCGCGCCACCTTGTCGGTGAAGCACGGCCCGATGCCCTTCCCCGTCGTCCCGATGGCGTCCGCCCCCAGCCGCTCCTCCTCCAGGCGGTCGATCAGCCGGTGCCAGGGCATCACCACCTGCGCGCGAGCGCTCACCGCCAGCTTGCTCGTGTCGATCCCCCGCGACTCCAGCTGCGAGATCTCCCCCAGCAGCACCTCCGGGTCGACGGCCACACCGTTCCCGATGACGCACGTCTTCTCCGGGTAGAAGATGCCCGCCGGCACCACGTGCAGCTTGAACTCCCCGAGCTCGTTCACGATCGTGTGCCCGGCGTTGTTCCCCGCCGAGTACCGCGCAACGACACGCGCCTTTCGGGCCAGCAGGTCGACGATCCGGCCTTTGCCTTCGTCGCCCCACTGCCCACCAACAACCACAACAACCGGCATGGTGGACTCGCTCCGGGCGCTCCCCCTCTTATGGGAAGCAGGCCCGTCGAGAAAGTGTACAGCCTCCCGCGAGAGGCGCGAGGGGGCGGTGCTGTTGTGGCGTGGTACGGATGGGTTAGGCTGAAAACGTGAAGAAGGTTTCGGCCTCACTCGACGACGACCTCCTGAGACAGCTCGACGACTACGCGCAGGCCCATGACCGAGGTCGCGCAGCCGTCCTGCGTGAGGCGGTGATTGCCTATCTTGCCCGGGTTGCTTCGCCGCCCGCGGAGAACGGCGACGTTTCGGACCCTGAGGCTGGCGCGCCGCACCCTGCGGAGCATGCCCTCAAGCTGCCAGGGACCGGGATGAGGGCCCGCCTGAGCAACGACGAAGTCGTTCGTCGTTACAGGGATGGCTACGGAAAGTTCCCGCCGACCGAGGAAGAACTGAACGGGTGGGAAGATGAGGAAGCGTGGCCGGAGGAGTAGAGCGGGCAGTCTCCCGGGGCGACATCTGGTACTACCAGTTCACCGCTCCCGACAAGCGCCGTCCCGTTGTCGTCCTGACGCGCTCGGATGTACTCCCCTTCATGGACAGGATTCTGGTCTGCTCGATCACTTCGACCATCCGGGACCTTCCTAGCGAGGTGGTTGTGGGCGAAGAAGAAGGACTTGAGCGGGACTCCGCCATCAGCCTAGACAACGTCCACACCGTTCGGAAGGAAAGGCTGCAGGACTACGTAGCTTCTCTGAGCGAGGACAAGATGCTCGAAGTCTGCTACGCCCTGGCGACTGCGACAGGATGTGAGATAGACGGGTAGACCGGCGTCCTGGACTCCTCGACGGACTCCCGGAGGTAAGGGTTCTCGATGGTCGACTCGACGATCAGGTCGATGCGGCGACCGAACAGGTCCTGTAGCCCTTCCAGCAAGCCGAAGTAGGCGTTCGCGTAGACGCGGTGTGAGGCGGTCGGCTTGAACTCCACGAGAAAGTCGAGGTCGCTCTCGTCGGGGCGGAAGGCTCCCGTTGCGGCCGACCCGAACAGGTCCAGCCGCTGAACACGATGAAGCCGGCAGAGCCTCTCAAGCTCGCCGGCACGTTCGGCAACCGCAGGGGCCATCTCCACCATCACTGCGTTTCAGTATGGGCAGCCCCACAACCCCCCGCAATCTTGACGCTCCGCCCCTCCCCCTTCCCTCCCCCCGCGCGGTAGAGTGCCGCCGTGGCTGTCATCGAGGTCCCCGCCCCCATGTCCGGTTCCGTCTTCGAGGTGCTGGTGAGCGCCGGCGCCCCCGTGAGCGCCGGCCAGGAAGTGATCGTGCTGGAATCCATGAAGATGGAGATTCCCGTCGAGTGCCCCGAGGCAGGCACCGTCGCCGAGGTGCTCGTCTCGCCCGAGGAGACCGTTGAGGAGGGCCAGACCCTCCTGCGCGTCGAGTCCTAGGGCGACTCCCCGGACTCGCGTTCCTCCAGGAACCGCCCCCACAGTTCGTCGCGCCTGCGCGACCCCCGCCGGTACCCCACCTGACCGCAGATGAGCGGCCCGAAGAGCTGCGCCAGCAGGTACCCTCCGCCGATCAGCGCCGCGAAGGCGATTCCCAGCGCAATGGGGCGGCTCCCCACAAGGTCCGTCCCGTAGACCACCAGCGCCACGAACACCGCCGCTGCGATCAGCAGCCCCACCATCGCGCCGCCGTACACCCACCGCTCCTCCGCGCGCTTCTTCGTGCGGTAGATGATCAGCGCCTCCCGGGGCACCGCGTCGACGGTCGCGAGCTCGCCCGTCTCCCTGCCGCAGTAGGGGCACCGCTCCGTGTCGCGCGCCAGCCGCGCGAAGCAGAACCCGCAGAACCGCCCCGAATTCGGCACCTGCCGGTCGAGGATCTCGTCCATCCGGTCCTGCAGCCGCTGCACGTACGGGTACGGCGAGACGTACCCCGCGACCTCCTGCGCTTCCGCCACCGTCTCCTCCCGGGCCGCTAGCCCTCGTGAATGCGCACGGTCCCCTCGAGGCCGTCGACCGTCACGGTGGCCCCGTCCGGGATGCGCCGCGTTCCCGACTCGGTGCCCGTTACGCAGGGAATGCCGTATTCCCGCGCCTCGATGGCGGCGTGCGAGAGCACCCCGCC
>DAOUID010000001.1:0-8422 GCA_034428315.1 Dehalococcoidia bacterium | reverse complement strand
CGCGTCCGGCACCAGCGCCTCCGCTGTCTGCGCCGCCGGACGCCTGACCGGGCGCACCGGCGACGCCATCACCGATTCCCTCCCCGGCGGAGACCTCCAGCTCTCCTGGGACGGTGAGGGCTCCGTCTTCATGACCGGGCCCGCTGCTCGCGTCTTCGACGCCGAGTGGCACGAGGCCTGACGCCGGTGCCCGTCGTCCGCGCCGGCGACATCGACGTCTACCACGAGATCCAGGGTGCGGGCCCTCGCGTCCTCAACATCAGCGGCACCGGCGGCGACCTCCGGCGGCGGCCCGGCCTCGCCTCCCTCCTCGGCGAGGGCTTCACGGTCCTCTCCTACGACCAGCGCGGCCTCGGCCAGACCAGCATCCCCGACGGTCCCTACAGCATGGCCGGCTACGCCGCGGATGCCGCGGCCCTTCTCGACGCCCTCGGCTGGGACCGCTGCATGGTCATGGGCACCTCGTTCGGCGGCATGGTCGCGCAGGAGTTCGCCGTCACCTACCCCGAGCGGGTTGAGAGGCTTGTCCTGAACTGCACGTCCAGCGGCGGCGCCGGGAACCCCTCGTACCCGCTCCACGAGCTGCAGGACCTGGAACCCGAGACCCGTATGCGCACCCAGATCCGGCTCAGCGACACGCGCGTCACCCCCGGGTGGGAGCGCGAGAACGCTGCCGAGCTCGAGGCCCTGCTCGACCAGCGGCGCAAGATAGCGCTCATCGGCGCGGACGAGCCCCGGCGCGAGCTTGGCGCCCGCCTCCAGCTTGAGGCCCGCGTCCACCACGACGTCTACGACCGCCTCCCCGCGCTCACCATGCCCGTTCTCGTCTGCGCCGGCGCCTACGACGGCATCGCCCCGCCTGCCAACAGCCGCGCCATCGTCGCCCGGGTCCCGCACGCTCGCTACGAGGAGTTCGAAGGCGGCCACGGCTTCTTCTGGCAGGACCCCCGCGCCGCCGAGGTCATCACCGCTTTCCTCCGCGGCCAGGCCGGGGAGGCTCGGTAGCCCGTGGGAGACGAGCCCCCTGCGGGGCGCTATGGTAGGAATGGAGGCGGCATCCATGACCAGCCCCACCGAGATCGTCTTTGAGGTCAGTGAGGATGAGAGCGATGGTGGATACTCCGCCACTGCTCTCGGCTACGGCATCCACACCCAGGGTGACACGGTTGAAGAGCTGCGGGCGGGTGTCCGCGAGGCTGTCGAGTGCTACTTCGACGAGACGATGAATCGCCCTGCGGTAATCCGCCTCCACTTCGTGCGAGATGAAGTCCTCGCCCTGTGAGGCTCCCGCGTGACGTTCGCGGAACCGATTTGCAGAAGGCCCTTCGGCGGCTCGGGTACGAGCCAACGAGGCAGACGGGCTCGCATGTTCGGATTACGACGCAGGTCAATGGCGAGCACCACGAGGTAATCCCCGAGCACAACCCCATCAAGGTCAAGACGCTGTCGAGTATTCTCAAGAGCGTTGCTGCTCACCACGATCTGAGCGTCGAGGAACTGCTGGCGCTGCTGCGGCTGTAGATCGGCCCCCGTTGCTCTGCTGAGTCCCCTCCCCTCGCGCCCGGACCACTGCTCGCGTAGCATTGCCGGTATCACTGAGCGTTGCGGCGCTTTGGCGTTGCGCGTCCTGTTGGAGAGCCACCGCATGGTCATCGAAACCGGCTACGTAACACCCACCGAGAAGGCTCCCGAGCCCGTGATGGGTACGGAGCTCATCCCCAAGGAGCGCTACACCTCGAAGGAGTACATGGAGCTCGAGTGGGAGCGCATGTGGACCAGGGTCTGGAACATGGCCGGCCGCGAGTCCGACATCCCCAACGTCGGTGACTACTTCACCACCGAGCTGGGCCCCGAGTCGTTCCTGATCGTGCGCGAGGCCGAGGACAAGGTCCGAGCCTTCTACAACGTCTGCCCCCACCGCGGGAACCAGATCCGCAATGCCGGCATGGGGCACGCGGAGTCGTTCCAGTGCGCCTACCACTTCTTCGAGTTCAACCTCGATGGCTCCAAGAAGTTCGTCCCGGACGAGGACACGTTCACCCAGGGCGTTCCCCAGGAGACGGCTCTCGTCGAGGTGCCCTGCGACACGTGGGGCGGCTTCGTCTGGTTCAACATGAACCCCGACGCCGAGCCCCTGCTGGAGTTCCTCGGCGTCGTCGCCGAGCACCTCGCCCCGTACCACTTCGACGAGTACGCCATCGTCGGCGACATGACGGTCGAGTGGGACACGAACTGGAAGGCCTCCGTCGACGCCTTCAACGAGGTCTACCACGTCCAGGGCATCCACCCGCAGCTGCTGGAGTCTCTCGACGACATCCACGTGCAGATCGACCTCTACGAGCGCCACAACCGCTACCTGGTTCCCTTCGGGCTCGTCAGCCCGCGCTACCCGAACCAGAACGAGGTCACCCAGCCGCTCAAGGAGTTCCTCCGTGGCTCCGGTATCGACCCCGACACGTTCGAGGGTGACATGAACGACGTGCGCCCGGCGATGCAGAAGTCCGTGCGTGCCGCCGCCGAGGCCCAGGGCATGGATGTCTCCGGCCTGAACGACGACCAGATGTCGGACGACTACCACTACTACCTCTTCCCCAACCTCACCTTCAACATCACGGCGCTCGGCTTCGGCTTCTTCCGCCAGCGCCCTCATCCCACCGACCCGAACAAGATGTTCTTCGACCTGCAGAGCTACGCGCGCATCCCCCAGGGCGCCGACTGGCCCCCGCGGCCCGTGCACACGCAGTTCAAGCACGGAGAGATCTCGATCGGCCTCGTGATGGACCAGGACTCCTACAACCTGCCGCGCGTTCAGAAGGGCATGAACTCGCGCTCGTACAAGGGCCTGCTCATCAACTACCGCGAGCGCCGCATCCGCCACATGCACACGGTCCTCGACGGCTACCTCGAGGGACCCGACCGCTAAGCCCGCCTCTCGCCAGGCACAGCCCGAAGCCGGACCCGTGAGGGTCCGGCTTCCTTGATCCCGCCATCTCGACGCCCCTCGCGGCAGGGCGGTATCGTCCCCGCACGCCCGCAGCCGGGAGGCCCCATGGACCACGCCAGCACCCTCCGCGCCATGCTCCACCGCCCCGAGATCGTCGTCCTGCCCGGCGCCTACGACGCCCTCTCCGCGCGCCTCGCCGAGCAGGCCGGCTTCGACGCGCTCTTCACCACCGGTTTCGGCTTCTCCGCCTCCGCCTTGGGCGCCCCCGATATTGGCCTCCTCACCATGTCCGAGACGATGGAGCGCGTGCGCCACATCGTCCGCGCCATCGACGTGCCCCTCGTGGCGGACATGGACACCGGCTACGGGAACCCCCTCAACGTCATCCGCACCGTTCGCGAGTGCGTCGAGTCGGGCGTGGCCGGCATCATCCTCGAGGACCAGGAGTGGCCGAAGAAGTGCGGCCACTTCGAGAACAAGCGCGTCATCCCCGCCGAGGAGCAGGTCGCCAAGCTCCACGCCGCCGTCGAGGCCCGCGGCGACAGCGACCTCGTCATCATCGGCCGCACCGACGCCCGCGGCCCCCTCGGCCTTGACGAGGGCATCCGCCGGGGCAAGCTCTACCACGAAGCCGGCGCCGACGTGGTCTTCGTCGAGGCGCCGCAGTCGCTCGACGAGCTGCGCGCCATCGCCGATGCCTTCCCGCGGGGCACGCCGCTCTTCGCCAACATGATCGAGGGCGGCAAGACCCCACTCCTCACCGCTGCCGAGCTGCAGGAGGTCGGCTTCACGATGGTCGTCTACCCGCTCTCCGGCCTTTTCTCCGCCGCCAGGGCCATCGGCGAGACCTACCGCGCCCTCCACGACACCAAGACCACCGCCTCCCGCCGCGACCACATGGTCGACTTCCACGAGTTCGAGGGCATCGTGAACGCCCTCGGCTGGCGCGACATCGAAACCCGCCACTCGGTGCGCTGATGCCGGAGTTCGACGCCGAGACCGAGGCGACGCTCGACCAGCTCTCGCGCTTCCTCTCGCCGGGCGACCGCGAGGCGGCCCGCGAGGCCGCCGTCTACGCCATCCTCATGACCGAGAGCGATATCTCCCCCGGCACGGCCACCGTCGCCGCCTGGTGCTACGAGTACGCCGGCGAGGGCATCGCCTACCACCAGTGGCCTGCGCTCGTCGCCGCCCGCAGCCTCACCCCCGACCCCTCCGACTCCCCCTCCGCCCGCGCCCACGCCCGCGCGAAACGCGACTCCCTCGCGCAGGGCCTCACCGACAAGGGCGAAATACCGAGCTAACGCCGCCGCGCCGCTGCCTGCTGCTCCGGACTCGTCACGTCGATGCCCGCGTCGCTGAACGCCTTCTCCACCGCCGCGCGACTGATCTTCGCGTCCGGCGTCTCCGCCACCCACTGCTGGCTGCCGCGCTTCGCCTCCAGCTGCCCCCGGAAGTGCGGGATCACGTAGCGCGAGAACAGCTCGTAGCTGTGCACGGTCTGCTCCCACGTGCCCCACTCGTGCGCCCGCGCCAGGAACCCCCCGAATCCGCCCGTCATCTCCAGCAGCCGCTCGATGCCCGCGATCGCGTCGTCCGGCGTCCCCACGATGGCGCCGCCCTGCTCGATGCCCGCCTCGATGGTTGCCGCGTCGGGCTGGGTGGCCGAGCTGATCGTCCCGTTGAAGTACTCGATGAGCTCGCGCTCGTACCCCACGCGCGCTTGCTGGATCGCCTCCTCGCGCGTGTCCGCCAGGTAGAAGGGCACGCCCAGCCGCCACTGGTCGCGCGAGACCTCGTGACCCGCCTCCCGGGCCGCCTCCTCGTACCACGCCCACGTGCGCGAGAGCGCCTGGCCGCTTGCCTCGCTTAGTCCCGCGAACGACACCATGTCGATTCCGTGCCGCCCCGCTGCCTGCGCCCCCGCCGGCGAACCTGCCGCCGCCACCGCCATCGGCGGGTGGGGGTGCGTGTAGGGCGCCAGCTGGAGGCGTGCCTCGCGCAGCTTGAACCAGTCCGTCTCGATCGTGACGACCTCGCCGTGGAACAGCCGCATGATCACGTCCAGCGACTCGTTCATCATGCGGCGCTGGTCGAGCGGGTCGATGCCGAGCATGACGGCGTCCGAGGAGAGCGCCCCCGGCCCGATGCCGAGGATCGCCCGTCCCCGCGTCATGTGGTCGAGCTGCACGAAGCGGTCCGCCACGATCAGCGGGTGCTGGTAGGGCAGGCTCAGCACCCCCGACGCGATCCGCAGCCGGCTCGTGCGCTGCGCCGCCGCCACGATGAACAGCTCCGGCGACGCGATCGTCTCCCACCCCGCGCTGTGGTGCTCCCCCACCCACGCCTCGTCGAAGTCGAACCGCTCGAGCTGTTCCAGCAGCTCCAGGTCGCGCTCGAACGCGATCGTCGGGTTCTCCTCGACCCGGTGGAACGGCCCCAGGAAGATGCCGAACTTCATCCGTGGCGGTCGGTACACGCCCATCGCCGGGTCATCCTACAGCCGGGGGCGAGGGACCGCCGTGGAAAGGCTCCCGCTATCCCCCTAGCTAGGCACCGACTCCGCGTGAGAAACACTCTTGCCCGAGATGCGGACCGACCCGATGCGCTGCGTCGTCGCACCGGTCTCGACACGGGGTTCGTGGGTCATGGGCACACCGCCCTCGGCCTTCTCACGCGCAGCTTCACGGATGAACTCAGACGTGGTCATCCCTGCGGCTTTGGCTGCGGCTCGAATAGCCGCAATCTCCGCCCTTGGAAAACGTACGGAATAGACCGCGGATGGATTCTTGCGCCCGGGCTTCACTTCGGCGTTCTCGTAGTCCCAGTCCTCATGCTTCTCGCTCATCAGATCCCCGCCTTCTCTGCGTGGGCCAGTTCCTCTTTGTCGCTGCGCCATGCGGTCACTGGTCTCCAGATGCCTGACTGCCCGGTTGGCGCCACGACGATCGTAATCACCGTTCCCCCGTAGGTTCGACCTATCAAGCGATGGCTGCCGGCACGGTTCCTCTTGTTGCGGATGATGGTGTGGGTGCTTTCCAGAACCTCGTCGACCTCGGCAGGGTCGAAGCGCTCGGCGATCTTGGCTTCGTTGACTTCGTCCCACGCAAACGCCTCAATGTCCAAGCCCGACTCCGCTCCACTCTCGTAGTATACTCGTCCTACACTACGTATTACACTGAGGCGACAGCGTGAACATCGACTACCTCATCCTTGCCGACTGGGCCGAGGTCATCAACGGCAAGATTTATCTGCAGGGCGGCGGCTGGACGACCATCAACGCCTACGAGCCCCTGCCTGTTACCCGTGGCATCGCCATCGCCGTCTCGCCGCGCGTGGAGTGGAACGAGACGAACATGCCCCACACCCTCGAGGTACGTGTCATCCGCGAGGAGGGGCAGGCCGAGCTCGCCCGGATCGATGCCCGTTTCGAGGTGGGCCGTCGCGCCGGCCTCCCGATGGGCGCTTCCCAGCCCCACCCCATCGCTGTCAACCTGCCCCTCAAGTTCGAGCATGCGGGCGAGTACGAGGTCCGCGCCTCCATCGACGGCGAGGAGGTCACCACCCTCGCCTTCCGGGTCGACCAGCAGGCTTCCTAGCCGCCGCCCTGCCCCGTCAGGCCGTACTTCGGGACCGGCCCGAAGGCCGCGCACTCGAAGTGCGCCGAGCCCACCTGGTCGCCGCTCTTCAGCAGCACGAAGCTCTCCGCCAGGACCGTCGGGAACTCTTCCTCTTCGCCCTCGCTGTTGATGATCTTCGTGGGGTGGGTGCAGTCCCAGACCTCGCCCTCTTCGTGGTACTCGCCCCGGTAGGCGCCCTGCCCGAGCCGGTCGTTGAAGCCGTTGAAATAGCCCCCGCCCTGGCAGTAGACCCAGCCCATGTCCTCGATCTCGAACTCGCGCGTGACGCCTTCCGAGTCGTGGATGGCGATGCTGCCGCCGCTGATGCGGCTGCTGCCCTCGTAGAACGTCAGGTCGTGGTCGACGTCCGTGACGAAGACCTCGCGATCCTCGTGCAGGATCTCGCCCGTCATCTTGTTCCACGAGCCGTCCACGTTCGCGATCGCCCCGGACCACTTCTCCCCGTCCGCGTCCTCGATGAACTCGTAGAACCCGGCGTGGTCCGGCATGGTGTAGAGCACCCAGTTGCGGAGTCCGGTCGGGCGCATAACCGTTGGCTGAGGAGAGGCGTGCATGGGCGGACCCCCACGGCCTCGCAGGATCCCCCACGAGTGGTTGCGGAACACCCCCGACCGCTCCGGAGTCAGCTCGAAGCGCTTCCCCGCGACGTCGATCCACCCCTCCGCGCGTCCCGCCACCTCGTACGTCATGCGCTCCATCAGCAGCCACCCGTCGATGCGGTTGGTGCTCAGGGGGCCGTGGTAGGGCCTCCCCACGGTGTGGCACACGAGGTCGCAGGCGATGCCGAAGTCGTTCGGCTCCAGCACCAGCCGGATGGCCTTCATCGGCTCAACCAGCTCGATCCGCAGCGGCCCCACGCGGTACTCGAAGTCCGGCCGCAGCTGCCGCGACACCCGGATGTTGTGCTGCATCCCCTCGTGCCGGATGCACACGAACCCGTCGAGCACGTTCGTGTTCTGGTACAGCCGCAGCGTCGAGACCAGCGAGACGTTCCCGTCCATGTCGCACAGGCAGATGTAGTGCCCGTCGTTCCAGTGCTTGTCCGAAGTGTGCACTGCCGCGAACGACTCCGCGGTCTGGTGGAAGGGGTACTCGTCGGCCTTGATCAGCATGGCTCTCTCCTCAGGCGGCGTTGGTCGTGCGTTGCGTGCCCCGCGTCCGCAAATCTCGGTGCGTGATCACCCACTGATGGCCATCGCCGGCCCGCGCCATCTCGTCCACGTAGGTGGCCCAGAGCGTGGTGACGGTGTCCGGGTCATCGACGATAAAGTGGGTCGCCTGCACGTCTGTTTCCACGTGCGCCACGTCGCCGTTGATCTCGGCGACCTGGTTGCCCAGCAGGTGCTGCGTGGCTCCGAAGGGCAGGAGCAAGCGGCGGATGGTCTCCGTGTAGGTGTCGCCCCCGTGCTGGGCGTCCGGCGAGCCGATGTTCAGGAAGACCAGGTCGTCGGCGAAGCAGGAACGCATCTCCAGGAAGTCGTGGTCGTCCACCGACCTCGCGTAGCGGATGAGCAAATCCATGATCGCCAACCGATCCAGTTCCTGGGCGAGGTCGTTGCTCATCGCGCTGCTCCGGTCGGTGAGCCTCGCCGGCGAGGGAGCGCCCCTGGCGCCCCTCGCGAGGCTTCGAGGTGCTAGTTGGCGGCCGAGGCCTGGCGACCCGGAATCGCCGCCGCGCCCTCGCCCGTGTAGAGGGGCATGCCGCTCTCGTTCACGTCGCGCCAGTGCGTGTGCGCGAGCGTGTGCATGATGAAGACGGCCTGCTGGGCCGTCCACAGGCCCTGGGCGTCCTGTGTCTGGTTGACCGCTTCCTTCGTGATCTTCAGCCCGAAGGACG